>NZ_JBSGIV010000096.1:0-18793 GCF_053605225.1 Micromonospora sp. NPDC003944 | reverse complement strand
TCGCTCATGAGGCCACATCCTCGCTCAGGATCCGCGGCACGCGGAACCGCTGGTCCTCGACGTCGGGAGCGCCGAGCAACACTCCGCCGCGAACACGTTGTAGTACAACCCGTTGCGCTTGAACACCCACGGGCCCTCCTCGTACAGCGTCGGGCGGCTCGCGTTCCCGTTACGGGTGCCGAACCCCGCCGTGGTGAGCTGGATGCGCGTCGCGCTGCCGGAGAACGAGATCATGTCCGGGTTCAACTTCACGTACCACAGACCCGGGTTACCCCAGTACAGGTACGCCTGCCCGTCATCGTCGATGAACGCGTGCGGGTCGATTTCGTTGTTGCCGACAAGTGGTCGACCGAGCGCGTCCCGGAACGGCCCGGTGGGGCTGTCGGCCACCCCGACGCCGATGACCATCTGCCCGTTGGAGCGCTGGCGCACCGGCACGTACCAGTAGAACTTCCCGTTACGTGCGACGACCTGGCCGGCCCACGCGTTGGCGTCCGCCCACGCGAACGTCGCCAGGTTCATCGGCGAGCCGTGGTCGGTCCAGTTCACCATGTCCGCGGACGAGTACACCCGCCACTCACGCATGGTGAAGTAGGTGGACCCGTCCTCGTCGTGTCCGGTGTAGAGGTAGACGCGACCGTTGTGCACCATCGGCGCGGGGTCGGCGGTGTAGATGTTCTGCACGATGGGGTTGTCGGCCTTGGCTGTGCCCGGGACCAGCGCGAGGACGCAGGCCAGGCTCGCCAGCCAGGCGATGGCGTGCCTGGCCCGGCGGGTCAGCCGGGTGCTGGTTGGTTCTTCCATCTTCACGATTACTCCTACCGAGAGTGCGCGTGCGTGACGTCTGACGGGGCGGGCCGCCGCTGCCCGCACTGCCGCCGAACGCGCCGTGCCGTCCGCACGCCGAGCAGCACGACCGGCGGCCGTGTTAGCGTTAACAGATCCGGTTGAAGGCTCCCCTCTCCCACCTGAACTGGATTTTCGGATGGTGCGGGATGACCGTCGTAACCACATCGCAGCATTGATGTATCGACGCTGACATCCAAGATTTACGATGCACCGTACTGAGCGACCGCGCGGGCGTCAACGGACGGGCGAGCTTCCCCCGCACGCCGCCACTCCTCACACACGGTCACAATCTGGTGATCGCGCGCCGGGCTGGCGTCCTTCATGGGGGCAGAGCCACCCTCCGGCCCGACGCCCGCTCGCTCAGGGTGCCGACGAGTTGGGCCGACGGAACGCCTCGGGGGTTGCGGGCGTGTTAACGACGAACTATGTTAGCGATCACATTGATGAGCCGCGATAAAACGCCAGGGTGGGCACCCGGCGCCCGTGGCGACCGCGTCCCACCACCCACACCGCACCGTCGTCGGCCTCGCCGCCAACGAACCGCCGTCATCGACGGCGGCCCCGACGCACCCGGCCATCTGGAGGTCCCCCATGCCACCCCCGCCCCTCAGCCGTCGCCACCTGCTCCAGGCCGCCGGAGCCACAGTGGTGCTCTCCGCGACCGGCGCCGCCGTCTCCCCCGGCAGCGCGTCCGCCGCCGTCGTGCCCCCGGCCCGGTCCGACATCGGCGTCTCGGCGTACTCGTTCGACCCCGGTCAGGTACGACTCACCGCCGGCCGCTGGATGGACAACCAGAGCCGCACGCTCAACTACCTGCGGTTCGTCGACGTCGACCGGATGCTCTACAACTTCCGCGCCAACCACCGGCTCTCCACGAACGGCGCCGCCACCAACGGCGGCTGGGACGCGCCGAACTTCCCGTTCCGGACCCACATGCAGGGGCACTTCCTCACCGCCTGGGCGTACGCGTACGCGGTGCTCGGCGACACCACCTGCCGGGACAAGGCCAACTACATGGTGGCTGAGCTGGCCAAGTGCCAGGCCAACAACTCCGCCGCCGGGTTCGGCACCGGCTACCTCTCCGGCTTCCCGGAGTCCGACTTCACCGCGCTCGAGGCGCGGACGCTGTCCAACGGCAACGTGCCGTACTACTGCATCCACAAGACCCTCGCCGGGCTGCTCGACGTCTGGCGCTACACCGGGAACACCCAGGCCCGCACGGTCCTGCTGGCCCTCGCCGGCTGGGTCGACACCCGGACGAGCCGGCTGAGCGCCAGCCAGATGCAGTCGATGCTGGGCACCGAGTTCGGCGGCATGAACGACGTGCTCACCGACATCTACCAGCAGACCGGCGACTCCCGCTGGCTCACCACCGCCCAGCGGTTCGACCACGCCGCCGTGTTCAACCCCCTCGCCGCCAACTCCGACCAGCTCAACGGGTTGCACGCCAACACGCAGGTGCCCAAGTGGATCGGCGCGGCCCGGGAGTACAAGGCCACCGGGACCACCCGTTACCGGGACATCGCCAGCAACGCGTGGACCATCACCGTCGGCGCGCACTCCTACGTCATCGGCGGCAACAGCCAGGCGGAGCACTTCCGGGCGCCCAACGCGATCGCCGGCTACCTGAGCAACGACACGTGCGAGCAGTGCAACACCTACAACATGCTCAAGCTGACCCGGGAGCTGTGGACGCTCGACCCGAACCGGGTCGACTACTTCGACTTCTACGAGCGCGCCCTGCTCAACCACCTGATCGGTGGACAGAACCCGGCCGACAGCCGCGGCCACATCACCTACTTCACCCCGCTGCGCCCGGGCGGACGCCGGGGTGTCGGCCCGGCCTGGGGCGGCGGCACCTGGAGCACCGACTACAACTCCTTCTGGTGCTGCCAGGGCACCGGCCTGGAAATCAACACGAGGTTGATGGAGTCCATCTACTTCTACAACGGCACCACGCTGACGGTGAACCTGTTCACGCCGTCGGTGCTGACCTGGTCGCAGCGTGGCATCACTGTCACCCAGAGCACCAGCTACCCGGTCAGCGACACCACCACGCTGACCCTGTCCGGGTCGATGAGCGGCTCGTGGAGCATCCGGGTACGGATCCCGTCCTGGACCAGCGGCGCGACGATCGCCGTCAACGGCACGGTGGAGAACGTCACCACCACGCCGGGCAGCTACGCCACCGTCACCCGCACCTGGGCCGCCGGTGACACCATCACCGTGCGGCTGCCGATGCAGGTGGTCATGCGGGCCGCCAACGACAACGCCAACGTCGCCGCCGTCACGTACGGCCCGACGGTGCTGGCCGGCAACTACGGCAACACCACACTGAGCGCCCTGCCGTCCCTCACCGTCTCCTCGATCGCGCGTACGAGCACCAGCTCGCTCGCGTTCACGGCCAGCGCCAACGGGTCGACGGTCAACCTCGCGCCCTTCTACGACGCCCACGGCTACAACTACACCGTCTACTGGAACGCCAGCGGAGGCGGCAGCACCGGCGGCAGCTACCGATTGGCCAACGTCGGCACCGGTCTGGTCCTCGGCGTGCAGAACATGTCCACCGCCGACGGTGGGCTGGCCGTGCAGTGGGGCGACAGCGGCACCGCTGACCACAACTGGGTGATGGTGACCGACGGCAACGCGGTCCGGTTCCGCAACGTCAACAGCGGCAAGGTCCTGGGCGTCGAGAACATGTCCACCGCCGACAACGCCCGGGTCCTGCAGTGGGCCGACAACGGCACCGCCGACCACCGGTGGATCCTCGTGGACAACGGCGACGGCACCTACAAGATCCGCAACGTGAACAGCAACAAACTGCTCGGGATCCTGAACGGGTCGACCGCCTGGGGAGCCCAGGCCGTGCAGGATTCGGACAACGGCAGCGCGGACAACCGGTGGAGGCTGGTCCGCAACGCCTGACCTCCGCCCCGCTGCACAGCGTCACCGGCGCGGCCACAGCCGCGCCGGTGACGCCGGGCGGACACCCGGCAGCGGCCGTACAGTGGGGAGGGTCCTGGCCCCAGTGAACGTGGCGGACGTGTCGGCTCGTGCCGCTTTCCGCCCGGAAGGAGCACAGTGAACCGCCCCCTCCGCACCACGCTCGTCGGCGCGTTGACCGCCGCCATGCTGGCCACCGTCGCCACCGCGCCGGCGCAGGCGCACCCCGCAGGTCACCGGCCCGCCGTCCTCGCCCTGCCCGACGGGTTCCAGCCCGAGGGCATCGCCACCGCCGGCCGGTACGCCTACTTCGGCTCCCGCGCGACCGGCGCCATCCACCGCGTCGACCTGGTCACCGGCCGGGGCACGACGATCGGCGCGGCCACCGGCACCCCGTCACTCGGTCTCAAGGTCGACCGGCGCGGCCGACTCTTCGTCGCCGGTGGCACGGCCGGCGACGCCCGGGTGCTCGACACCCGCACCGGCGAGGTGCTGGCCCGCTACCAGTTCGCCACCACCCCGACGTTCGTCAACGACGTCGTGCTGACCCGCGACGCCGCGTACTTCACCGACTCGAACCGGCCCGTGCTCTACCGATTGCCGCTCGGTCGCGGTGGGGCGCTGCCGCCCGCCGACGCCTTCACCACGATCACGCTGAGCGGCGCGTACGAGCAGATCGGCACCGGGGTGAACCTCAACGGCATCGCGTCCACCCCGGACGGCCGCGCCCTGGTCGTCGTCCAGTCCAACACCGGCACTCTGTACCGGGTCGACCCGACGACCGGCGCGAGCACCGTCGTGGACGTGCCGGGTCACACCTTCACCAACGGCGACGGGCTGTTGCTGCTGGGCCGCACCCTCTACGTCGTGCAGAACCGTCTCAACCAGATCGCGGTGGTCCGGCTGAACCACGCCGGCACCGCCGGAGCACTCACCAGCACCATCACCGACCCGACCTTCGACGTGCCCACCACTGTCGCCAAGGCGTTCGGCCGGCTCTACCTGCCCAACGCCCGTTTCACCACACCGCCGACCCCCACCACGCCGTACACCGCCGTCGCGGTCCGCACCCACTGACCGGCCCGAGGGGGTACGCGCTGCGCGAGTGCCCCCTCGGCCCACCGCTCTGGATCTCGATCGCCGACGGGCCGACAGTAAGATCACCAGCACCTCGGCGACGACTGTCGCCTCGTGCACCCCGGAGTTCCTGTGGCCGCCCGTTCGTACCGGTTCCTGCGCCGAGCCCTGGCCGTGGGCTGCCTCCTCGCCGCCGCCGCGCTCCCGGGCACGCCGCCGGCGGTCCCCACCGACACCACGGACACCCCGCAGACCACGGTCCTGCGGATGCTCCAGATGAACCTCTGCAACAGTGGCCGCGCCGGCTGCTACACCGGCCGAGCCATGGCCAGGGCCGCCGAGGTGATCACCGTCGAGGCACCCGACCTGGTCACCCTCAACGAGATCTGCGCGAACGACCTCGCCACCCTGCACCGCGTGTTCCGCGCCGCGCATCCCGGCCGGACGGTCGTGGCCGCGTTCCAGGCCGCCGGGGACCGTCCGAGCGGCGACGACACCCGCTGCCGCAACGGGCGGCGGTTCGGCATCGGGCTGCTCACCCACGTGCCGACGACCGCCACCCGGCGCACGGTGTACGCCGGAACCCACCCGACGCAGGACCTCGCCGACCCCGAGGAACGAGCCTGGCTCTGCGTCGACGTCGACGGCACCCTGCTCGCCTGCACCACGCACCTGTCGGCAAGCGGCTACCGCGTCGCGCTGAGCCAGTGCGAGCACCTGCTCGGCACCATCCTGCCGGCGATCGGCCGCGACGCCGGGCACGTCCCCACCGTGCTGGGTGGCGACCTCAACCTGCGCGCCGGCCACGACCCCGACGTACGGGCCTGTACGCCACCCGGCCATCAACGGCTGGACGACGGGCGACTGCAACACATCACGGCGACCAGCGACGTCACGCTGTGCTGTCGCACACTCGTGCCCATGCAGGGGGTGACCGACCACCCCGCGCTGCTGGCCACCCTCACCATCAGCCGCGACCGACCGGGCCGACGGCCGGCCTGACCCGCCTCCGCACCGGGCACGGTTAGAGCTGGCCGGCCTCCGCGCCGGCGCGGGTGGGGCTAGCCGGCCTCTGCGCCGGCGCGGGTGGGGCTGGCCCGCCGAACGGCAACGTGGCGGCCGGGGCGCGAGGTCAGCGCTGCGGCGTGTCCCGGCGAGACGGGAACGGAGTACCCGGCTGACCGAGGGTGGAGCGGGCGCGCAGGCCGACCGGGTCGGGAGCCGCGGTGGGCGTCGGCACGGCCGGTTCCGACAGCCGCCGCTCAGCCAGGTACGCGGTGGCGGCCCGGTCGTCGTCGGTCGGGGCGGCGAGCAGGGCGTAGAGCAGACCAACCACCCCGAAGATCACCGCGAGCACGATCGGCACCAGCAGGGTGCTCACGCCGGCGCCGGTGATCTCGCGGCTACCCTCGTGGCGGTGCACCGACAGGGCGCTCATGCCGGTGAAGTGCATCCCGTTCACGGCGACGCCCATGACCAGCGCGGAGGCGAAGATCGCCAGGCCTCGCCGGACGGTCATCGCGAGCCACAGGGCGACGGTGGACGCCACCACGGCGATGACCACCGAGAGGACGACCCGCACGGTGTCGTAGCCGAGGCTGCCGTTGAGGCGCATGGCGGCCATGCCGGTGTAGTGCATGGAGGCCACGCCGGCACCGGTGAAGAGGCCGCCGCCGACGAGTCGTACCGGGTTGAGCCGGCCGGTGCCCACGATGGCCAGGCCGATGCCGACCGCCACCACGGCGATGGCCGTGCTGGCCGCGGTCAGCGCCACGTCGTAGCGGATCCGGGTGTTCTCCACGGCGAAGCCGAGCATGGCCATGAAGTGCATCGCCCAGATGGCCGTGCCGCCAAGCGCCCAGGCCGACAGCAGACCCCACCACGCTCGTTGACCGTTCGTCCGGGCCGTGCGAATACGGCCGGCACAGACGAGACCGAGAATCGAACCGAGGACGGACAACGCGTAACTCAGCGCGGGTGTGATCCACCCGTACTCAAAGTGATTGATCTCCGCCACGGCGGCTTTCTCCCCATTCGTTACCGACGCGTCAACAAGACGCCTGGGCAATGATCAGGGGTGCTGTGATCAGGCGCAATAGGCCCCCCGGGCCATTCGCGGGGTGCCGTTGCGGTGACCGTCCGCTGCGTCGATTCCTCCTACAAAAACAACTGGGCGTAATTGTCAGGCTGACGTGTGGTACGCGAGAACGCCTCGATTGACGGCCGCTATAGCCTGTCGAGCGGTCGACCGCAGCTCTGCGGCGGCACCACCGGAGTCGGCAATCTGACCGAGCAGGTCGACGACCTGTCGGGCCCACCTGACGAAGTCACCGGCGGGCATCTCACCGTCGATCTCGTGGCCGCTGCCGAGCACCTTGGCCAGCGCCTCGCCCCGCGCCCACCGGTAGACGGGCCAGGCAAAGCCGAGATCCGGCTCCCTCGTCGCGGTCAGCCCCCGGGCCGCCTCGTCGGCCTCGATCTCGCCCCAGAGCTTCAGCGTCTCGTCCACCGCGTCGGCGACCGGCCCGCGCGGCAGCGACGCCCGCTCGTCGACGTCACGGCGCGCCTCGAACACCACCACGGACACCGCGGCGGCCAACTCGGCCGGGGACAGCCCGTTCCACACCCCCCGGCGCAGGCACTCGGCGACCAGCAGGTCGGCCTCGGTCCAGATCCGGCCCAGCATCCGACCGGCGTCGGTGACCGCGCCGTCGCGGGCGAGGTAACCCCGCTCGGTCAGCAGCGCCACGATCCGGTCGAACGTCCGGGCGAGGGATCCCGTGCGACCGCTGACCCGCTCGCGCAACTCCTCGGTGTCGCGCTCCAGCCGCCGGCGTCGCTCCGCCCAGCGCGCGTGCTCCTCCCGCTCGGGGCAGGCGTGGCAGGGGTGGCGGCGCAGCTCGGTGCGGAGCTGGGTGATCCGGTGGTCCTCGCCGGTCACCTGCCGGGAACGGCCCCCACGTCGGCCGCCGTGCCGGTCCAGGCCGGTGCCGCTGACCTCGGCGGCGAGATCCCGCCGGGCGGCCGGGGACCGATGGTTGAAGTGTTTGGGCACCCGGATGCGGGCCAGCACCTCGGCCGGCGTGGTGAAGTCGCCGGGGCTCACCCGCCCGGCCCACCGGTCCTGGGTCAGCACCAACGGCCGGGGCTCACCGAACCCACCGGTCGCCGGGTCCAGCACGACGGCCAGACCGGCCCGCCGACCCGACGGCACCCGGATCACGTCGCCGACCCGCAACCGCTCCAACGAGGCCACCGCGGCGGCCTTACGCTGGGTCTGCCCCTGCCGGGCGATCGCCTTCTCCCGGTCGGCGATCGCCACCCGCAGCGCGAAGTACTCGTCGAAGTCGCCGTGGTGGCAGGCGGCCTCCGCGCCGTACGCCTCGATGGTCTCGGTGTTGCGCTGCACCTGCCGGGCCAGGCCGACCACCGACCGGTCCGCCTGGAACTGCGCGAACGAGGACTCCAGCAGGGCCCGGGCCGGCTCCGCGCCGACCGAGCCGACCAGATTGACCGCCATGTTGTACGACGGACGGAAGCTGGACCGCAGCGGGTAGGTGCGGGTGGACGCGAGCCCGGCCACGTGCCGTGGGTCGGTCTCCGGGGACCACACCACGACGGCGTGCCCCTCCACGTCGATGCCCCGGCGGCCGGCGCGCCCGGTGAGCTGCGTGTACTCCCCCGGGGTCAGGTCGACGTGCGCCTCGCCGTTGTACTTCACGAGGCGTTCCAGGACCACACAGCGGGCCGGCATGTTGATGCCCAACGCCAGCGTCTCGGTCGCGAAGACCGCCTTGACCAGGCCGCGGACGAACAGCTCCTCGACGACCTCCTTGAACACCGGCAGCATGCCGGCGTGGTGGGCGGCCAGGCCGCGTTCCAGGCCGTCGAGCCACTCCCAGTAGCCCAGGACCGACAGATCCTCGCCGGGAATGGCGGTGACCCGGGACTCGACGACCCGCCGGATCTCGGCCCGTTCCTCAGGTGAGGTGAGCCGCAGCCCGGCGGCGAGACACTGCTGCACCGCGGCGGCGCAGCCGGCCCGGCTGAAGATGAACAGGATCGCCGGTAGCAGACCCTCCCGGTCCAGTCGGTCGACGATGTCCGGGCGCATCGGGCCCCGCCAGCGCGGGCCACGACGGCCGGCGCCCGGCCCCGCGCTGCGCCCCTCGCCCAACTCCAGCCGCCGGGTCTGGTCGCGGGTGTAGCGCAGCAGCTCCGGGTGCACGTCGTGCTTGCGGGCGGCGTCGGCGTCGTGGAACAGGTCGAACATCCGCTTGCCGACAAGCATGTGCTGCCACAACGGCACCGGCCGGTGCTCACTGACCACCACGGCGGTCTCGCCGCGCACGGTGACCAGCCAGTCGGCGAACTCCTCGGCGTTGGAGACGGTCGCCGACAACGAGACCAGGGTGACCGAGGCGGGCAGGTGGATGATCACCTCTTCCCACACCCCACCACGGAACCGGTCGGCCAGGTAGTGCACCTCGTCCATCACCACGTACGCGAGGCCCTGCAGGGTGCTGGAGCCCGCGTAGAGCATGTTGCGCAGCACCTCGGTGGTCATCACCACCACCGGCGCGTCGCCGTTGATCGCGTTGTCGCCGGTCAGCAGGCCGACCTGCTCCACGCCGTACCGGGCGACCAGATCGTGGTACTTCTGGTTGGACAACGCCTTGATCGGCGTGGTGTAGAAGCACTTGCGCCGTGCCGGCGGGGTCGTCGCGTCGGCCGGGGGCACCGGGTCGTCGGGCCGCCCACGCAACGCCAGGTGGACGGCGAACTCCCCGACCACCGTCTTACCGGCGCCGGTGGGAGCACAGACCAGCACACCGCTGCCCCGCTCCAGCGACTGACACGCCTCACGCTGGAAGTCGTCGAGGTCGAACCCCAGCTCGAGGGCGAACTCGTCAAGCGCCGGAAACTGTGCGGCTTGTGCGGCCTTGCGGCGCGCCGCTGCGTACCGCTCGGCGGGACTCGACATGGCACCAAGATTAGTGCGTGCCGGGACACGTCACCCCACAAGGCCGTCCGGAGGCACGGTCGGGGGCGGTCGGTAGGGTGCACGGCGTGCCGGACCATGCCGAACCGCCCCAGACCAGTCCGCCGGGCACCGCCGAGGCGCCCGCCGCCCGTCGGGCGTCCCGACGCCCTGTCAAGGCGGTGCTCTTCGATTTCCACGGCACCCTGGCCCAGGTGGAGGACCCCCAGCAATGGGTGCTGGAGGCCGCGGCGGCGTGCGGCGTCACCCTGGACCGGGTACGCGCCACCTCGCTTGCCGACCGGCTGCTGACTGCCGGACGCGCCGGTGGGCCACTACCGGCGCGGGTGCCACCCCGATTGGCCGAGCTCTGGGCCGACCGGGACCTCTACCAACACGCCCACCGGGGCGCCTACACCGGGCTGGCGGAGACGGTCGACGCCGGCATCGACGGCTTCGCCGACGCGCTCTACGAACGGTTGCTGACCGCCGAGGGCTGGTCACCGTACGCCGACACCGCACCCACCCTGGCCGCGTTGCGCGACGCCGGGGTGCCGGTGGCGGTGGTCAGCAACATCGGCTTCGACCTGCGGCCACACTTCGACACCTGGGGGCTCACCGACCTGGTCGACGCGTTCGTGCTCTCCTACGAGGTGGGGCGCTGCAAGCCCGACCCGGCGATCTTCTGGCGTGCCTGCGGGATGCTTGGTGTCGACCCGGAGCAGACGCTGATGGTCGGTGACACACCGGCGGACGCGGGCGCCGTGGCCGCCGGCTGCGCGGCGCTGGTGCTCCCGGCCGCCGAGCCGGGCCGGGAGAACGGGCTGGGCGCGGTGCTCGACCTCGCCCTGCCGACCTGACCAACGCCCGCTCCCACCCGGCGAAGGTCACCCGAGTGGACACCGCCGCGGGGTGGCCGACGAGAACGGCCTACCGTCGTGCTCGTGACCGAGATCCTGCTGCCCACGTCATCGCCGACCGACACGCCACCAGCCCAGCGCGGTGGTGTCGTCGCGGTGGGGCTGGTGCTCGGCGGGGCCCTGTCGGTGCAGTTCGGTTCCGCCATGGCCGCGCTGCTCTTCCCGCGTACCGGGGTGGCCGGGGCGGTGACCCTGCGGTTGACCATCTCCGCGGTGCTGCTGCTTCTCGTGTGCCGGCCACGACTGCGCGGGCACGACCGGTCGGCCTGGCTCGCGGTCGGCGCGTTCGGGCTGGCGTTGGCCGGTATGAACTCGCTGTTCTACCAGGCCATCGAACGCATCCCGCTCGGCCCGACGGTGACGCTCGAGGTGCTCGGCCCCCTCGCGCTGTCGGTGTTCTCCGCCCGACGCCTGGCCAGCTGGGGCTGGGCCGGGCTCGCGCTGGCCGGAGTGGCGCTGCTCGGGCAGGGCGGCTTCGACCGGCTCAACCCGGCCGGGGTGGCGTTCGCGTTCGGCGCGGGCGCCATGTGGGCCGCGTACATCGTGCTGAGCGCCCGGGTCGGCAGCCGCTTCCCCGGCGCGGACGGGCTGGCCCTGGCGTTGACCGTCGCCGCCCTGGTCACCCTGCCGCTGGGCATCGTCGACGGCGGTGCGGTGCTGCTCGAACCGCAGGTGCTGGCGCTCGGCGCGGCGCTCGCGGTGCTCGCCTCCGGGCTGCCCTACACCCTGGAGTTGCTGGCGCTCCGGCGGATGCCGACCGCCACCTTCGCGGTGCTGATGAGCCTCGGTCCGGCCATCGCCACGCTCGCCGGGTGGCTGGTGCTGCGGCAGGCGCTGACCCTGCTGGAGTGCGCCGCCATCGTGCTGGTCATCGCGGCGAGCATCGGCGCGGTACGCGTCAACGCAGCAGCCGCAGAGCGCCCGGAACCGCGCTGACCGTCACCGGCAGGTCCAGCGAGCGTTCCCCGTCGGCGTACGAGGTGATGCCCTCGGCGGCCAACTCCACGGTGCGGGCCCGGAAGCTGCGCACCAACGGGTGGCTGACGTGGGTGCCCTGGTAGATGCGGGGCTTCACCCGGACCAGGGTCCGCCGGTCGACCCGACCCGCGACCACCACGTCGAGCAGCCC
The DNA here is from genome assembly GCF_053605225.1 of Micromonospora sp. NPDC003944. Taxonomy (NCBI): domain Bacteria; kingdom Bacillati; phylum Actinomycetota; class Actinomycetes; order Micromonosporales; family Micromonosporaceae; genus Micromonospora; species Micromonospora sp. NPDC003944. The sequence goes on along the minus strand of NZ_JBSGIV010000096.1, from coordinate 6,894 downwards.
GTCGGTCGGGTCCGCGTCGGGGCAGATCCGCATCCCACCGCCGTACGTGGGGCAGTTGCCGACCGCCACGAGCACCGCGTCCAGGTCGTGCGGCACCCCGTCGAGGCGCAGCGTGTAGCGGCGTGGGCGTAGCCGGGCCAGCTCGACGAGGATCGCCAGGTCGTACCGGCGGGGGCCGCGTGGCCAGCGCATCCGGTTGGCCCGCTCGTTGACGATCGCGTCGAACCCGGCGGCGAGGACCGCCCCGTACCAGCGCGCGACGCCGTCGGACCCGACCATCCGGGCCAGGTCCACCGGTTGGCTGCGGCCGGCTCGCACCGCTTCGGCGATGACCGCCGCCGCCGCGAGGGGGTCGGCCGGGAAGCCGGTGTCCAGGGCGAAGTCGTTGCCGGTGCCGGCCGGGATCGGGCCGAACGGCACGTCGGTGCCGCCGACGGCCTGCAACGCGCGGTGCACCGTACCGTCGCCACCGATGGCCACCAGGGCGCCCGCGCCGTCGGCGACCGCGGCACGGCAGGCCGCCTCGGCCTCGTCCGGGCCGGACGCCGACAGCAACCGCAGCGGCCGGCCGGCGGCGGCCAGCCCGTCCAGCAGCCGGGGCAGCAGGGTGCTGTACCGGCCCCGGCCGGCGGACGGGTTGGTGAGCACGGCCACCGGGCCACCGGCGAGCGGGGCGCGGTCGACCGGGCCGGGCAGGTGATCGTCTGCGGTCACGGGCAGCACCGTACCGGTCGGACACCCGCCGTTCATCAGGGGCAGGCGCCGGCTGCATGCGCGGGGGGTGACGCGACGACGCCGCCCCCGGCGAACGGGGACGGCGTCGGTGGACCGGGCGGCGCGGGGCCGTCAGGTCATGTCGTCGTAGCGGCGTTCGATCGGCGCCGGCTTGGCGATCGGCTCCGGTACGCCGATCGGCGCAGCCGAGTCGACCCGCTGCCCGGCCACGACCGGGTCCGCGTCGAACTCCAGCGGCGACACCTCGTCGTCGTCGATGCCGGCGTAGACCTCCTTGCCCCGCCCACGCCGCTTGTCGTTGATGAACGCGACCCCGACCGCCGCGAAGTAGAGCGCCGACAGGCAGAGCGCCAACGCGGTCATCCCGAACGGGTCCGGGGTCGGGGTAACCACGGCAGAGAAGGCGAAGAACACGAAGATCGCCACCCGCCACCAGCTGAGCAGCCGCTTCGCGCTGGCGATGCCCACGAAGTTGAGCATGAGCACCAACAACGGGAACTCGAAGGCAACGCCGAACAGCAGGATCAGGTTGGTGATGAAAGAGATGTACCGAGTGATGTCCAGCGTGGTGGTGATGTCCCCGCCGCCGGAGACGTTGAGCAGGAACTCCAGACCCTTCGAGGTGACGAAGTATGCCAGCACGGCACCGGCCGCGAAGAGTGGCGCGGCCAGAGCGGTGAAGACGTAGGCATAGCGCCGCTCGTGCCGGTGCAGACCCGGCGCGATGAACGCCCAGAGCTGGTAGAGCCAGATCGGCGCGGCAGCGATCAACCCGACCCAGAGCGCGACTTTAAGCTGCAGCAGGAACAAGTCGGCAGGGCCGAGCTGAACGAAGTTGCACGTGCCGTTGGCCAACCGGGCCTTGGGTAGATCACAGTATGGCTGCTGGAGCAGGTGCAGCACCGGCCCGGCCAGCCAGATACCGAGGCCGAAGCCGACCACAATGCCCAGCGAGGCACGGAAGAGGCGGTTGCGCAACTCGCGGACGTGCTCGATCAGCGTCATCGAGCCATCGGCGGCCCGCTCGAACGTGCTCGGGCCGCGCTTGCGCAGTGCGAAGGCCACGGGAGTGGGGCCCTTCGGTCAGTTGTCGCGGACGCGGTGCACCGGGTCGACGACCGGCTGCTGCGGCGGGGCTTGCTGGTACGGGGCCTGCTGCTGCGGCTGGCCAGCGTACGGCGCCTGCTGCCCGGCGTGCGGCGGCAACGGCTGGTAGCCGGCCTGCGCGTCGGCCTTCTCGGCGAGGTCGCGGTCGTCGTCCTGCAGGCTCTTGGTCTCGGCCTTGATGATCCGCAGCGACCGACCCAGCGAACGGGCCGCGTCGGGGAGCCGCTTCGCACCGAAGAGCAGGATCAGCACAACCACGAGAACAGCGATGTGCCACGGCTTGAGGGCACCCATGAGAAGCTCCAGTCGGTCTGTGTCCGAGGGGGTGGTACGCAGCCCATCGTACGTGCGGATCGGCTGCCCGCCACCCGCTGGGTGGTGGTGGTCTGGCTCGGAGGGTGAAGTCTTGACCAACCCGCGATGATCGTCAACCACCGCCGGGTGCGTGCTCGATCAGCCGCGCTTGGCCTTGATCACCGCGAGTCGCCGGGACGCGGTGTCGAGCCGGGACTGGACGGCCTCGGCGCGCTGTTGCAACGCCTCGGCGGTCTCCCGCAGCGCTTCGGCCTCGGCGGCCCGTCGCTGCAACGCCACGGCGGCGCGGCGCAGTCGGGGCAGCCGGGCCAGCACCGGGCGCACGGCCAGCGCGAGCGCCACGAGGGGTAGCAGCACCACCGCGAGCACGATCCAGATCAGCACGGCGGTCAGCCTACTGGGTGCGGCCGGCCACCGCCGGGTCGCCCGACGGCGCGCGCTCCGGGTCGACCTCGGGCCGGGGCACGGCGGTGGGCGCGGGCACGGCGTACGCGTCGAGCGCGGCGGCGGCCGTCGCCCGCACCTGCTCGGCCAACTCGACCGGGGCGACCACGGTGACCTCCGGGCCGAGGCCCAGCACGAACCGGCGGGCCCACCCCAGATCGGTGACCCGCAGGGAGACCAGCCACTGGTCGCCGTCGGCCTCCACCCGCTCACACGGGTAGTACTCGGTGATCCACCGTTCGCCCCGGCCGATGCGCAGGGTGATCAGCGGCAGGTCGGCGGAGGGGCGGAACACGCCCTCGGTGAGGTCGTGGGGGACGGCTTGCGGCGGCACCGTCGCCGGCTCGTCCAACTCGGTGGTCGCGTCGATGCGGTCGGCGCGGAACAGCCGGACGGCCTCCGCGCGCCGGCACCACGCCTCCACGTAGGCCCGGCCGCCGACCATCAGCATCCGCAGCGGGTCGATGACGCGCTCGGTGGTCTCGTCCCGGGCGGCCGTGTAGTAGGTGATCCGCAGGGCCTTCCCACCCTCGACGGCGGCCCGCAGCGCCTCGACCCGGGGGGTGTCGCCGGGCAGTCGGACCGCCACCGGGGCGCCCACCAGGTCGCCCGCGTCCTCGATCTTGGCGAGGGCCCGTTCGACGGCCTCCCGGTTGGCCACCCCGGGCGTCTCGGCAAGCATCCGCAGCGCCACCACGAGCGCGAGGGCCTCGTCGGGGGTCAGCCGCAACGGGCGGTCGATGCCGGCGTCGTAGGTGATGGTCACCCGGTCACCGTCGAACGCCATGTCGATCAGGTCACCGGGGCCGTACCCGGGGAGCCCGCACACCCAGAGCAGCTCCAGGTCCTCTCGGAGTTGCCGCTCGGTGACGCCCAGGTCACCGGCCGCCTCGGCGATCTCGATGCCCGGCCGGGCCAACAGGTAGGGCACCAGGTTGAGCAGTCGGGCCAGCCGGTCGGCGGACGCGCGGGAACCGTTGCGGACGGCCGGGCGGGTCACCGGGCACCCCCGCTGACGGCCAGCTCGTCGTGGCGCACGGCGATCTCCTTGAGTCGTTGGATGACCGCCTCACGGACCTCGGGTGGGTCGAGGACCCGCACGTCCGGGCCGTAGCCGACGAGGTGACCGGCCAGCCCGTCCGGGTCGGCGTACGGCAGGACGAGCCGGTCGCCGTCCGGGCCGGCGGTCACCTCCACCGCCCAGCGGCGCAGGCCGGCCGCCCGCCCCGGCGCGGCCAGCACGGTGGCGCGACCGGTGCGCTCCACCGGACCCGACCAGCGGGCCACGTGGCTGATCAGGTCGACGTTCGCCGGCGGCTCGTAGGCGCCGGGGGCGCCGGTCACCCGGACCGCGCCGACGACACGGGACAGCCGGAAGCAGCGGGTCGCCTCCCGGTCCTGGTCGTGGCCGACCACATACCACCGGCCGCGCCAGCAGACCACGCCCCACGGTTGCAGCCGCCGCCGGCTGGGCGCGTCACGGTCGGGCACCCGGTAGTCGAACCCCACCTCGCGGCGGTCGCGGGCAGCGGCGGTCAGCGGCGCGAAGGCCGGGTCGACGGTGACCATCGGCTCCAGACCGAGCGTCGCCTGCGGGTCCACGTCCACCCCGGCGGCACGCAACTTGGCCAGCCCGGACGACGCGGCGGCGGCCAGCCCGGCGTGCTGCCACAGTCGTGCGGCGATGCCGACCGCGGCGGCCTCGTCCGGTTCGAGCAGGATGTCGGGAAGCGCGTACTCGCGGTGCGCGATCCGGTAACCGGGCTCGGCGTCGAACGCGCTCGCCGTGCCGGTCTCCAGGGGGACGCCCAACTCGCGCAGCTCGGCCTTGTCCCGCTCGAACTTACGCTGGAACGCCTCGTGGTCGCGGGCGTCGTCGGGATCGTGCTCGTAACCGGGCACGGTCGCGGCGATCTGCGCGGCGGTCAGGAACCGTCGCGTGGACAGCAGGCAGATCACCAAGTTGACCAGGCGTTCGGTGCGGGTCCGCGACACGCGCTAGACGCTAGCAGCCAGCCCGCCCAGACCGTGCACCCACGCGGGCGTGCCGCACACTTGTTCGGATCGGGTCTCCCCCGGCGCGCCGCCGTCCACGGTCATAGGCTGACCCTCATGTCGCAAGCGGAGCCCAGGCCCGAGAGCGAGAGCGTCGGCACGGTCGTCGTCGCCGGCGCCGCCAACCTCGCCATCGCGGTGGCCAAGCTGATCGCCGGGCTGGTCTCCGGGTCCGCCGCGATGCTCTCCGAGGCGGCCCACTCGGTCGCCGACACCACCACCGAGGTGCTGCTCTTCCAGGCGTTGCGCCGCGGCTCCCGTCCGGCCGACCAGCGACACCCCTTCGGGTACGGCAAGGAGAGCTACGTCTGGGCGTTCTTCGCGGCGATGTTCACGTTCGTCGCCGGCGCCGGTTTCGCCGTCACCCACGGTGTCACCACGATCCTGGTGCACGAGCACAGCGGCGACTACCTGATCTCGTACGTGGTGCTCGGGGTGTCGTTCGTCATCGAGTCGATCTCACTGGCCCGGGCGGTGCGGCAGGTCCGCCGCGAGTCGCGGCGCTGGCGAACCACGCCCCGGCGGTTCCTGCGGCTGACCGCCGACACCACAGTCAAGGCGGTCTTCCTGGAGGACAGCGCCGCCCTCATCGGTCTGGTGCTGGCCGGGCTCGGCGTCGGCCTGTCGCACGCCACCGGCGACGAGGTGTGGGACGGCGTCGCGTCGATCCTGATCGGGCTGCTGCTGCTGACCGTCGCCGGGATCCTCGCCGGCAACAACCTGTCGCTGCTGGTCGGTCGGGCCGTTCCGGAGCGGCTGCGCCACGAGATCGAGCAGGACCTGGCCGGGCTGCCCGAGGTGGAGCGCATCGACACCCTGCTGACCATGCAGCTCGGCCCGCAGGACATCCTGGTCGCCGCGAAGGTCGACTTCCGCGACGAGGCCACCGGCGCGCAGATCGAGGCCACCGCCGACGAGGCCGAGCGGCGGCTCACCGGCCGGTACCCGGAGATCCGGTTCGTCTTCCTCGACCCCACCCGCTCACTGCCCGGCGTCACCGGCGACGCGCGACACACCCAGGCCGGGCCGAGCCCGGACGCCGGCGGGCCCGAGCCGACCTGAACCGCACCCGGGCGCGGGCCGCCGGGCCCGCGCGGCTAGCGTGCCCGTCATGGTGCGATGGCGTACGGGGACGGTGGCGACGCTGCGACGGCAGTGGACCGGGGCGGTGGAACTGGACGTCGACCTGCCCGACGGCACGAGGATGCGGGCCCTCGCGTACCCCGAACTGGTCGGCACCCCCCAACCCGGCGACCGGGTGCTGCTCAACGCCGGCGCGCTGCTGATGGGGCTCGGCACCGGCGGGTACGCCCTGGTGGTGGCCCTGCCGGACCGGCTGCCGCCGGACCCGCCGGAGGTCGCCGACACCCGCGACGCCGGGCACCTGGTCAAGGCCCGCTACACGCCGTTGCAGCCGATCCTGCTCGGCGTCGACGAGGAGGCGTCCCCGCACCGCGACGTGCTTGCCGACGCGGACGACCTCGACGGCCTGCCGGTGGTCACCGCCGACCTGCACTCGGCGCTCCCGGCGATCCTGGCCGGCATCCGGGCCGACGCCCCGCAGGCCCGGGTGGCCTACCTGCTCACCGACGGTGGGGCGCTGCCCGCCTGGTTCTCCCGCACCCTCGCCGGCCTGCGGGCCGAGCTGGCCGGCACGATCACCGTCGGGCAGGCGTTCGGCGGCGACCTGGAGGCCACCACCCTGCACGCCGGTCTGCTCGCCGCCCGCCACGTGCTCCACGCGGACGTGGCGATCGTGGCTCAGGGGCCCGGCAACCTGGGCACCGGCACCCGCTGGGGCTTCTCCGGCGTGGCGGTCGGCGAGGCGGTCAACGCGGTCGCCACGCTTGGCGGACGGCCGGTCGGCTCGTTGCGCATCTCCGACGCCGACCCCCGCCCCCGGCACCGGGGCGTGTCACACCACAGCCTCACCGCGTACGGCCGGGTCGCGCTCGCCCCGGCGGAGCTGGTGGTGCCCGAGGACCTGACGCCGTCGCTCGCGGCGGAGGTGGACGCGGCCCTGGCGCCCCTGGCGGCCCGGCACCGGATCGTCCGGGTGCCCACCGACGGTCTCGACGCCGCGCTGCGGGCCAGCGCCGTCCCGCTGTCCACCATGGGCCGGGGCCTCGACGCCGACCACGCCTACTTCCTGTCGGCAGCCGCCGCCGGCCGCCACGCGGCCACCCAGCTCCCCTAACCCACCCAGATCACCAGCATGGCCATCTCGTACGCGACAAG
>NZ_JBSGIV010000095.1:0-18856 GCF_053605225.1 Micromonospora sp. NPDC003944 | reverse complement strand
TTCGGCTGACGACTACCCACAGCCATCCCCTTCGGTGAACTCGTTGGCTCGGCCGCCGATCACCGCGCGGATCGGGGGGCCACCGTCTGCCCACGTGTGCAGCCAGATCGGCATGTTCTGCCGGCCCGGGACGACCAGGCGGCCGAGCGCGCCGACGATGAGACCGACAACGATCGCAGTGATGATGCCCCACACGGTGAACTCCACGGTCGCCCTCCTTCAAAAGAATGTCTGACACACGGTGTGTGTGCTTCCTGTCGTGACGGCTAAGTGCCCGACCCACCGAATGTCCAAACCGACTCACCTCACCTGACAACGCCAGCCGTCGATGCTTCGGGGGGTGCGTCGGTTCACGCAAACGTGCGTCCACACAGGTAGGAGGCCATCTCGCCGCACCCGCCGACTCAGTGGCAACCATGGAAAAATTTCTGCGGAGCCGGCCCCAACCTCGGCGCTCAGCCGGCACGCGGCGCACCGGGGACAACTGAGAACGCGACGCGCCCGGGTGCCTGTGGCACCCGGGCGCGTACGGCGTGACGACCTACTTCTTGCCGGCGGCCTTGCCGTCGCCGGAGTCGGAGGAGAGGGCGGCGATGAACGCCTCCTGCGGCACCTCGACGCGGCCGACCATCTTCATCCGCTTCTTGCCTTCCTTCTGCTTCTCCAGCAGCTTGCGCTTACGGCTGATGTCGCCGCCGTAGCACTTGGCGAGAACGTCCTTGCGGATCGCCCGGATGGTTTCCCGGGCGATGACCCGGCTGCCGATGGCCGCCTGGATCGGCACCTCGAACTGCTGGCGCGGGATCAGGTTCCGCAGCTTGGCGGCGATGGTGACGCCGTAGTTGTACGCCTTGTCCTTGTGCACGATGGCGCTGAACGCGTCCACCGGCTCGCCGTGCAGCAGGATGTCCACCTTCACGAGGTCGGACGCCTGCTCGCCGGAGGGCTCGTAGTCGAGCGAGGCGTAGCCCTTGGTGCGGCTCTTCAGCTGGTCGAAGAAGTCGTAGATGATCTCCGCGAGGGGCAGCGTGTAGCGCAGCTCCACCCGGTCGGCGGAGAGGTAGTCCATGCCGAGCAGGGTGCCGCGCCGACCCTGGCAGAGCTCCATGACCGCGCCCACGTAGTCGTTGGGCGTCAGCACGGTGGCCCGGACCACCGGCTCGTACACCTCGGCGATCTTGCCGGTGGGGTACTCGCTCGGGTTCGTGACGACGATCTCCGCGTCGTCGTCGGTGATCGCCCGGTAGACGACGTTCGGGGCGGTGGAGATCAGGTCGAGGTTGTACTCGCGCTCCAGCCGCTCCCTGATGATCTCCAGGTGGAGCAGACCCAGGAAGCCGCAGCGGAAGCCGAACCCGAGCGCGCCGGAGGTCTCCGGCTCGTAGTCCAGGGCGGCGTCGTTGAGCTTGAGCTTGTCCAACGCCTCGCGCAGGTTCGGGTAGTCGGACCCGTCGATCGGGTAGAGGCCGGAGTAGACCATCGGCTTCGGGTCCTTGTAACCGCCCAACGGCTCCTCGGCCGGCCGGCTGTTGATGGTGACCGTGTCACCGACGCGGGACTGCCGGACGTCCTTCACACCGGTGATCAGGTAGCCGACCTCACCGACGCCGAGCGCCTCGGCCTTGACCATCTCGGGTGAGATGACGCCGATCTCCAGCAGCTCGTGCACCGCCCCGGTGGACATCATCCTGATCCGGTCGCGGGCGCTGATCCGGCCGTCGATGACCCGGACGTACGTCACGACGCCGCGGTAGACGTCGTACACCGAATCGAAGATCATCGCCCGGGCGGGCGCCTCGGCGTCGCCGACCGGCGGGACGAACTGCCGGACGATCTCGTCGAGCAGGTGCGGGACGCCCTCGCCGGTCTTGCCGGAGACCCGGATGCAGTCGGCGGGATCACCGCCGATGAGGTGGGCCAACTCCTCGGCGTACTTCTCCGGCTGCGCGGCCGGCAGGTCGATCTTGTTGAGCACCGGGATGATGCGCAGGTCGTTCTCGAGAGCCAGGTAGAGGTTCGCGAGGGTCTGCGCCTCGATGCCCTGCGCGGCGTCGACGAGCAGCACGGCGCCCTCGCAGGCGGCCAGCGACCGGGACACCTCGTAGGTGAAGTCCACGTGCCCCGGGGTGTCGATCATGTTGAGCACGGCCTGCTCACCGGCCCGCTCACCCTCGCCGATCGTCCACGGCATGCGGACGGCCTGGCTCTTGATGGTGATGCCGCGCTCGCGCTCGATGTCCATCCGGTCCAGGTACTGCGCGCGCATCTGCCGGGGGTCGACCACGCCGGTGAGCTGCAACATCCGGTCGGCCAGGGTCGACTTCCCGTGGTCGATGTGGGCGATGATGCCGAAGTTCCGGATGCGACCGGGGTCGGTGGCACCAGGGGCGTTCGCGCCGGGATCGAGCTTCGGTGGCACAGCGGTCCGTTCTGGTCGACTGACGTGAACAGGCCGGCGCGCCGCCGACCCCCTCTATGTTCCCACGCCGCCGGGGTGCGGCCGCTGGGCGGGCGATGGATCGGCCCGAGGGTCCCTCACTCCATCGGCGGCTCGACGAAGAGCGCGGCCAGCCGGGGCAGCCGCCGACGCGCCTCGTCCTCGTCGTCGAAGTCCCAGAAGTCGTTGAGATCCGGCGTCCGCACCGGGTCCCGGTCCGCCGGCAGTTCGGTCGCGGTGGCCTTGCGGTACGCGTCCCACGGCACCGAGAGCATCCGCTCCGCGGAGAACTCCTCGCCGCTGAGTGACGCCGCCCGCACCTGGGGCAGTTCGGCAAGCGAGTCCGGTTCGGCGACCGCGCGGGCGAAGACCGCCCGCCCCTGGGTCATCAGCCAGCCCCGGAAGTGCTCGAAGCCGTCGGCCGAGGCGCCACCGTTGATCAGGTACGCCGCGCCCCACAGGTCAGCCTTGTGCGAGGCGGCAAGCACCCGTGTCTGGTGTCGCGCGTACCCGACGATGTCCTCCGGGTCGCGCTCGGCGAGCAGGGCGACGGCCCGCGCGGCGACCGGCCCGGGCTCTCCCCCGCCGCCGGCCCGAGCCTCGTCGATCAGCTGCCAGAAGTCCTCGGTCCTCATGGCTTGGCAGTCTGGCAGTGTCGCCGCGCGTCGCGCACGCACCCCGGGGCAGCATGGTGTGGTGTCCTCTCCCCCGTTGCCGCCGGTGCCCTACCACGCGAGCGCCCAGCGGCCGTCCTGGTCCGCGCTGCCGGCGGCGCTGCGGGCCGCGGTCGCCGACCGGCTCGGCGCGCCGGTGGTCACCGCCCGGGTCGCGGGCGCGGGCTTCACCCGCGGCTTCGCCGCAGTGCTCCACACGGCCGCCGGTGGTCGGGCCTTCGTGAAGGCCGCGCCCGCCGTCGAGCAACCGCACCTGGTCGAGTGGTACGCCCGGGAAGCAGCGATCCTGGACCGGCTGCCGGCCGACCTTCCGGCGCCCCGCCCCCGGTGGACGCTGTACGAGGCTGGCTGGTTCGTGCTCTGCACCGACGCGGTCGACGGGCACACCCCGCGCCTGCCCTGGGCACCCGCCGAGCTGGACGCCACCCTCGCCGGGTACGCGCAGGTCGCCGCCGCCCTGGCCGACCCGCCGACCGAGCTGGCCACGCTCGGTCTGCCGCACCTGGCCGACCTGGCCCGGTCGGACATCCTCTGGTGGGAGGAGGTCGCGGCCGGTCGGGAGCCGCTGCCGCCGCTGCCCCCGTCGACCCTGGACCGGTTGCCCGACCTGGTCGCGTTGGAGTCCCTCCTCCCCCGGTACGCCGCCGGCAGGACCAGCCTGATCCACGGTGACCTACGGGTCGACAACGTGCTGATCGGCGCGGACGGTAGAGCCTGGTTCTGCGACTGGACCTGGGTCTGCACCGGGCCCGCCTGGTTCGACCTGGCCGGCCTGCTGCTCACCGCGTACGCCAGCGGGCTGGACGCGGACCGGCTCTTCGCCGCGCATCCGGCCACCGCCGGCGCACCCCCGGACGCGCTGGACGCCACCCTGGCCGCCCTGGCCGGCTACTACCTCACCGGCGCCGCGGCGGCACCTCCGACGGCCTCCCCGCACCTCCCCGCCCACCAGCGGTGGAGCGGCGAGGTGTCCCTCGACTGGTTGGCCCGCCGCCAGGGCTGGCGATGACAAGCCCCAGCGGGCCGGCGTCTCTTGATCGACTCGGGTTCCTTGAAGTCGGGTTGTCTGCCACTTGAGCCCAAGACGCTGGGTTGCCCCGGTTTCCAGGAAGCCGAGTCGATCAAGCGTCGAGCGCCCCGGCGACCCCGCTCTGGCCGAGCCGTTTTGGCTCGTCCCGGGCGACCTGGTAACCTGGCTCTTCGCGCAGCGATGACGCATGTTCGTCATCACGCGCAATAAGCTGACCAACCCGAGCTATCAAGACGAGGCTGTCGCGTGGCGAACATCAAGTCCCAGATCAAGCGCAACCGGCAGAACGAGAAGGCCCGGCTGCGCAACAAGTCGGTCAAGTCGTCGCTGAAGACCGCCGTCCGCAAGTTCCACGAGGCTGCCGAGGCCGGTGACGTCGAGAAGGCGACCGCGCTCATGCTGGACGCCTCGCGCAAGCTGGACAAGGCCGTCAGCAAGGGCGTGATCCACTCCAACCAGGCCGCGAACCGCAAGTCCGCGATCGCAAAGCGCGTGGTGGCGCTCTCCGCCTGACGACTTCACCGTCAGACTGATTCGGAAAGCCCCGGGCCTCGGCCCGGGGCTTCCGTGTGTCCAGAGTTCGACCGTGTGCCGGTTTGGCGACGCGGCACCCGTCCCGCGTGGTGCGACGGGTCGGGCCCTCAGTCCGTCGGGTTGGCCCGCCGGGGAGGTGGCACCGCGTCGGCGGTGATCACCACGCCGGGAACGCTGTGGGAAGCCCACTCCACCTGGGCCCGGCCGACCACCGGCTCCATCTGCCGGCGAAACCGGTCCCGCTCCTGCTCGGGCACGAGCGCGGCGGAGCGGACCACGATCGCGGCGACCATGTCGTTGAGCTTCACCATGGCCGCCACCACGACCGGCAGCACCAGCACCGCCCACCAACTGACCAACTCGGCCAGGGCGAGCAGCACCGCCAGAGCGATGGCACCCTCGAAGAAGAGGAAGCACAGCACGCCGCCGGGGTTGACGCACCGCAGGCCGAGGAGCCTGGCGTAGAGCGGCCGGTAACGCTCCTCGTCCACGGGAATGGTGGCCCACACCGGGCGGTTCGCCCCCGTCACCTGATGCTGCCCTGTCGGGCCGCAGCGACCGAGAAGACCGCGCGCTCCAGGGCGTACGCCCGGTCGTCGGAGCCACCCTTGACGGCCGCGTTGCACTCGGCGGCGGCCTGCATGGCCCGGACCAGACCCTCCGGCGTCCAGCCCCGCCCCTGCCGCTGCGCCCGCTCGATCTTCCAGGCGGGCATTCCGAGGCTGCTGGCGAGCTGGTACGCACTGCCCCGCCCGGCCGAGGCCACCCGGGCAACCGTGCGGACCCCGTCGGCCAGGGCGTCGGCGATGGGCACCGGGTCGACCCCGACGTGCAGGGCCCAGCGCAGGGCCTCGAGCGCTGCCGGCACGTCACCGACCATGGTGGCGTCCGCCACCGTGAAGCCGGTCACCTCGACCCGACCCCGGTAGTACCGGGCAACCGTCTCGACGCTGATCCGCCCATCGGTGTCGGCAATCAGCTGCGAGCAGGCGGCGGCCAGCTCGCGCAGGTCGTTGCCGACGGCGGCGATAAGCGCCTCGGCGGCGTCGTCGGTGCACTTGCCGCCAGCTCGGCGGATCTCGTCACGGACGAAGGCCACCCGGTCACGGTGCCCCTTGAGCTTGGCTGCCGGGACCACCGTCGCGCCGGCCGCCCGTAGGCCGTCGGCGAACGCCTTGCCCTTGGCGCCGCCCAGGTGCAGCACGAGCAGTTGGACGTCCGGGTCGGGATTCTTCGCGTACGCCAACAGCGCGGCGACCAGGTCCTTGCGGGCGTCCTGGCCGGCACGCAGGACCAACAGCCGCCGCCCGCCGAACAGCGACGGGCTGAGCATCTCGGCGATCTCGCCGACGGTGAGCTGGCTGGCCTGGTATTCGCGGACGTCCACCTCGGGGTCGATGCCGCGAACCTTGGCGACAGCTTCGGTGACCGCGCGCGTGGCGAGCAACTCCTCGTCACCGAGGACGAGCACAATGGGGGCGAGGCTGGCGGGGGTCACGCCGCCCATATTCGCACGGCCTGCGGCGGGATCGTGCCTGCTCATTCCCTGCTTGATCGGCGCAGCCCGCACACAGTGCAAATCCAGACATCTGACTTAATTACCTATCTAACCCGCAAGTCGCCCGTTCAATCGGAAACCGTTTCCGTGAATCAGGGCTGCCGGCCTGCGGGCACACCCCGCCGGGCGACCGCCAGACCGTCGTCTGTTCGGAGCGCCGCCACATCGCCATCCGTGTCGGTGCGCAGCACCCGCACGCCGCCTCTGCTCAGGTGGGCGAGCAGCCCCGGACTCGGGTGCCCGTAGGTGTTGCCAGTGCCCACCGGCACGAGCGCCACCGCCGGCCGTACCGCGCCGAGGAACCCCGGATCCTGGTACGACGAACCGTGGTGCGCGACCTTCAACACGTCCGCCCGCAGGTGGCCGGGCGCTGCCCGTGTCAGCAGCGCGTGCTGTTCCTCGGTCTCCGCGTCACCGGTCAGCAGAATTCGTACCCCGGCCACCGTGGCGCGCAGCACCAGCGAGTTGTTGTTCGGGTCGGATCTGGTCCCGGCCAGCGGGTACGGCGGGCCGAGCACCAGCAGATCGACCCCGCCCACCGGATGGCGAGCGCCGGCCACGGTGGTCAGCAGCGCGGCCCGCCCACCATCGGCCGCCGCCCGTACGAGGTCCCGGCCGCTCTCCGGGTCGGTCGACGACGGCGTCAGCACGGCACCGACCCGCCGCCCGCGGAACACCCCGGCCACCCCGCCCACGTGGTCCGCGTGGAAATGGCTGATCACCAGCAGCGGCACCTCCCGTACGCCGAGCCGACGCAGGCAGCCGTCCACCGCACCCGGTTCCGGCCCGGCGTCCACCACCACGGCCCGGCCGGGGTCGACCGGGAGCACCAGGGCGTCGCCCTGCCCCACCGCGCAGGCCACCACCACCCAACCGGCGGGCGGCCAACCGGCGGCCAACAGCCGAATCGGCAGTGCCCCCAGCACGGCGGCGACGCCGACCACCGCCACCAGCCGCCGTACGAGTGGCCGGCGCACCGCGATCAGCAGCGCGACGGTCAGCCCGGTCAGCAGCAGGGCACCGAGCACCCCACCCGGCCACGGCAGGGTGCCGCCCGGCAGTCGAGCGCCCTGCCGGGCGATGACCACCAACCACCAGGCCGGCCAACTCGCCAGCCAGGCGAAGAACTCGGCACCGGCCGGCCAGATCGGTGACACCAGGGCCGCCAGCACGCCCAGGACGGTCGCCGGCGCGATGGCCGGCACCGCCAGGAGGTTCGCCGGCACCGCCACCAGGCTCACCGTGCCGGAGATGCCGGCGACGACCGGACCGCAGGCCAGTTGGGCAGCCGCCGGCACGGCCAACGCCTCGGCCAGCCCAGGTGGGACACCCCGCCGACGCAGCCCATCCCGCAAGCGCGGCGCGAGCAGCAGCAGACCACCGGTGGCGAGTACGGAGAGGGCGAACCCGGGATCCCCGGCCAACTCGGGGTCGACGAGCACCAGCACGGTCACGGCGGCGGCCAACGCGGGCAGTGCTGCCCGAGGGCGACCGGCGGCGAGGGCGGCGAGACCTATCGCTCCCATCGTGGCGGCCCGTACGACGCTCGGCGAAGGGCGGACCAGGATCACGAACCCCACAAGCGCCACCCCACACAGCGCGGCGGCAAGCCAGGGACCGGCCCGCGACCAACGGGCCAGCAGCAACACCGCACCCACCACGATCGCCACATTGGAGCCGGAGACCGCGTTGAGATGGGTCATCCCGGTGGCCTGAAAGTCCTCCTCGACGGCGGGTGGTAGTCGGCTGGTGTCACCCACCACCAGGCCGGGCAGCAGCCCACCGGGGTCGTCGGGCAGCGGCGCGCAGGCGCGTTGCAGGCCGGTACGCAGCGTCCCGGCGGCGCGCTGCGCCCAGGACGGCGCACCGTGCCGCTGCGGCGGGTCATTGGTGCTGAGCACCGCCGCGGTGAGATCGCCACCGCGGGGAAGGCCGAGCCGACCGTCGGCGGTGAGACGCTGGCCCGGCAGCAGGCCCCGCCACGCCGGATCGGTGGCGAGGACGAGCAGCCGCACCGACGCGTGGAGCCGTCGACCGTCCGGGTCGGTGAGCCGGACCAGCTCGGTCGACACCAGCAGCATTCCCGGCCGTCCGGCACTACGGACCGGGCGGGGGTCGTCCCGGACGAGAAGGTCGGCGGTGACCGGAGCGCGCTGCTCGGCGAGGGTACGGATCTCCGGCGCGTCGCGTACGGCGAGTCGAGCGGCGGTGGCCGCGCCACCGCAGACCACGCCGAGGCCGATCGCCACCACGACCCATCCGTAGCGCCGCACCGCGGCCCGGGGACGGCCGAGGCGGCCGAGCAGGTGTGCCGCACCAACCGCCGTCAGACCGGCCACCGCGCCGACCACCAGTAGGACGCCTCGGCCTCCGAGGTGCAGGCCGGCGAGTGCCGCGAGCCAGGCCGCCACCGCGAGACCGGCCAGTCGCAGATCCGGCGGCTCGGACCGGGCCCGACCAGCCGGCGGCTCGGACCGGGCCCGACCAGCCGGCGGCACCACCCGTCCCGGCCCAGCTGGCGTCACCAACCCAGCCCGACCGCCCCGCCACGCGGCCTGAGTTGGCTGGGCCGGCGGCATGGGCTCGGCGACGCGAGGCGGCGGTGGACCAGCGGCAGACCCGCTCACACCGTCACCAGATCCTTGAGCTGCTCGTAGCGGGCGTCGCCGATCCCGTCGACCTGACGCAGGTCGCCGACGGATTTGAACCCGCCGTGCTGATCTCGATGGGTGAGGATCCGTTGGGCGAGCACCGGCCCGACTCCGGGCAGCGCGTCGAGCTGAGCCAGTGTCGCGGTGTTGAGGTTCAGTGGCCCGTCGGCGGGTGCCGCACCGCCCGCCGCAGGACCGGCCGCACCGCCCGGCACTGGCGGTGGCGTCGCCCCGACCACGATCAGCTCACCGTCGGTGACCTTGCGGGCGGGGTTGAGCAGCGCCACGTCGACCCCGGGCAGCGCGCCGCCGGCCGCCTGCACCGCGTCGGCGAGACGGGACCCGGCCGGCAGGCGTACCAAACCGGGTTTTCGGACCTTGCCCGCGACCGCCACCACCAGCTCGCCGGACCCGGACGCGCTGGGGTCGCCCACCGGCGCGGCTGACGGGGCGTCGCTGACCAGCGGGGTGACCTGCTCCGACTGCGGCCGGGCCTGCCAGGCCCAACCGGCAGCGCCCATGACCACCACCACGGCGACCACCGCCAACGCCCGCACCCCGCGCCGCCCGGGGTCGAACGCCCCCGGCCCGGGCAACCGCGACTCGGGCGGGACCGCGAGGTCGCTCGATGCCGACTCCGTGACCGGCGCGGCGGGTGGGGAGGACGGCACGTGCGCGGGCGGCGAGGGTACGCCAGTGAGCGGCGCCTCCGGCCGTGGCAGCGGTGCGACAGCCGCCTCCGTCAGCCGGCGCAGGCGCTGGCGTACCTCGGTCTCCTCTTCGTGCGACACAGCGCGACGGTATGGGCGGCGGCCGGGACGGTGGGGGGTGACGACGCTGCCCTGTGGACAACCGACGCCACTGTGGACAACGCCCTGATCATGCTTTGACCTGCTATGCGGGAGCTGACAGTCGACACACGACCCGGACCACCGGTCTGGCTGCTGACGCCCCCGGCGAGCGGTCTACCCTCGACGTATGCCCGACTCTCGCCTGCTGCGCATCGGCACGCGCAACTCTCCGATGGCTCTCGCGCAGGTCGAGCGGGTGCGCGCGATGCTGGCCGACCGGCACCCCGATGTCACCGTGGAGGTGCTGTCGATGTCGACGAGCGGGGACCGTTGGCACGGTGACCTGGCCGCCCTGGGCGGCAAGGGGGCGTTCACCAAGGAGGTGGACGCCGCCCTCATCGCCGGCGACGTGGACCTGGTGGTGCACTGCGTCAAGGACGTCCCCGGGGACCGGCCGGCACCAGCCGGCACGGTGATGGCCGCCTACCTGGGCCGTGACGATGTCCGGGACTGCCTCGTGCACCCGGGCGGGCTAGACATCGACCAGCTGCCCCCCGGCACGCGGATCGGCACCTCCGCGGTCCGGCGGGTCGCGCAGCTGGCGCTGCACTGGCCGGGCCTGGTGCCGGTGGCCATCCGGGGCAACGCGAACAGCAGGCTCGCCAAACTCGACGCCGGCGACAGGTACGACGCGCTGCTGCTCGCGGTCTCCGGTCTGGAACGCATCGGGCAGGCCGCCCGGATCACGCACCCGATCGACGTCGACACGATGGTCCCGGCCGTCGGCTCCGGCACCCTGGTCCTGCAGTGCCGGGAGGACGACACCAGCACCCGTGACCTGGCGGCCAGCCTCGGCGACCCACGGGCCTGGCGGGAGACCGTGGCCGAACGGACCATGCTGCACATCCTGCAGGGCAACTGTCACTCCCCCATCGCCGCGCTCGCCCGCACCGAACCCGACGGACGCCTCGGCCTACGGGCGAGGGTGATCAGCCTGGACGGCAAGACCGTGCTCGACGTACACGAGTGGGCGGCGGATCCGGTCACTCTCGGGACCTCCGTCGCCGCCGCCCTGCTCCGGCAGGGCGCCCGTGACCTCCTCGACCTGTCCGCGCACGCCTGACCGCCAACCGCGAACGGCCGCCGCGCCTCACCAGGTGGGATGCGGGTCGGCGGCATCGGCCGGGCCGGCCGGTCGCCACGGTTGCGGAGTCTCGTCGACGGGTCGGGGCCGCCCGGCCAGCATGCAGAGCACGGCCAGGACGACGTAGACGACCGGCAGGAGGACCAGGTTGCCCTGGGCGTTGGCGGCCTCCTCCGGCAGGCGTGGGTCGACCAGGCCCTCGGGGTCCCGCACCACGACGACGCGTTGCCCTACCGAACCTTCCTGGTTGTCCGACGCGCCGATGCTGCTGCCCGGCCACGTCCCCAGCTCACCGGGGATACGGCGATCATGCTGGTCGGCGAGGGTGTAGTAGAGGTGGCGGCTCCTGCTGCTGCCGTCCCGCACATCGGTCACGGTCGCCACGACTCGTTCACCGCGGTGCACGAGCACTGCCGACCACAGCCCCAGGGTGGCGAGGTACATGAGCAGGGCACTGGTCAGCCAGGCTACCGACAGTGTGATCATCCGAGGTGGCGGCGAGACCACCAGCCCGGCCACCAGCAGGGCGCCACACCAGAGCACGGTTGCCGGTACCACCACATTGTCGGCTCGGACCCAGGAGGTTCCCGCCAGGGCACCGATCGCGCCGGTCACCGTGAACACCAGCAGGTACCACGCGCCCAGTCGGTTGATGAACCGACGACCACCATGGGGCCTCATGGGCAGCAGAGTAGGCCCCACCGGCAACGGCCTGGTAGGTGTCGACTCCGGTGGAGAACCCCTCCGGAGCCGACACCGTCCCAAGCGAACGACGCCGATATCTCCCTACAGGTACGGCCGCGTGATGACCTCGATGGCGTGGCCGGCCGGGTCGAAGAAGTAGAAGCCCCGTCCACCGTGCTCGGTGTTGGTCTCGCCCTCCCGCTTGAGCTGCGGATCAGCCCAGTACGTGATACCCCGCTCCTCGACGAACGCCAGGCACCGCGCGAACAACTCGTCGTCGACGAGGAACGCGTAGTGCTGCATCTGGATGTCCACCGGCGGCTCGGCGAACTGGAGCAGCACACCCTCGTCCAGTTGCACGTTGGCGAACGGCCCCCACGAGGGTGCCTCCGGCAGCTCGAACAGCTCCCGGTAGAACGCGGCCGAGGCGCTCTTGTCCTTGCTGGCGATGATGGTGTGGTTGAACGTGACTGTCATGCGTACCGTCTTCTTCCCGGTCGATCCGAAGACCCGACCGGAAGCCCGCAACGCCTCACCCAGCCACGCAGATGACGAAGCCCCGAGGGCACCGACGCCCCGGATCCCGCACGAGAGACGCGAACATCGCATCGATCTCGGCGTGGTGGCTGAAGTAGCCAGAACCTCCGGGGGGGTAGGCCCATCTGGGGCGCGCACGGAGGCTAACACAACGGCGTCCTCGTAGCCGACGGCTGAGCGTCGCCGGCACGAGGGCCACAGACGATCAGCGGGCCTCCGGGTCGAGGCCGAGTACGGCCCGTCCGCCGTCCACCGGCAGCGTCACCCCGTTGATGAAGCTCGACGCGGGCGACAGCAGGTACGCGACCGCCTCGGCCACCTCGTCGGCCCGCCCGATGCGGCCCAGCGGGTGCAGTCGGGTCAGCTCGGCGTCGATCCAGCGGGCTTGGTCGGGCTCCAGTGTGGCGAGGAACTCGGCGTGCCGCTCGGTGGCGATCGAGCCGAGCGCCACCGCGTTGGCCCGGATGCCGTGCCGCCCGTACTCGACGGCGAGCGCCCGGGTCAGCCCTTCCAGGGCGGCCTTCGCCGTCGCGTACGGCAGCGCGCCGGACACCGGTCGACGGGCCTGGTGCGACGAGACGTTGACGATCGCGCCGCCGGCGGCGCGGGCCAGGAAGCGGCGGACGGCGACCGCCGCCCCGACCACGGCGGGGCGCAGGTTCATCCCGATCAGGTCCAGCACCGTGTCGACCGACGCGGTGTGCAGTGCGGCGTCACGGAACACCGCCGCGTTGTTCACCCAGCCGCTCAGCGGTGCGGCGCGATCGGCCAGTTCGGCGGCGTGCTCCGCTACCTGCTCGTCGGCGGCGTCGCCGACCACCGCGACGAGCCGATCGGCCGCCGGGTGGCCGGCCAACCAGTCGACCGCGTCGGCGTCGCGTTCCAGGACGACGATTGTGGCGCCGGTCGCCGCCAGCCGTTGCACCACGGCCCGGCCGACGCCGCGACCACCGCCGGTCACCACGTACGAGGTGGGCACCGCTCAGCCCGTCCGTCGGCGGTGGACGACCACGCAGGCCAGGCCGGGTCCGGCGTGCGCGGCGACGACGGCACCGGCCTCGGAGACGTACGTGTCGTGCAGCCGGTCGCCGAACCGCTCGGTCAGCGCGGTGCGCAACGCCTCGGCCCGTTGCGGCGCGGCCAGGTGGTGCACTCCGAGATCCACGTCGTCGCCGGCCGCCGCCTCGACGGCCAGGTCGACGAGGCGGGCCACTCCCCGACTGGCGGTGCGGACCTTCTCGCGCAACACGATCGCCCCGTCCGGCATGTGCATGATCGGCTTGACGGACAGCGCGGTGCCGACCAACGCCTCGGCGGCGTTGATCCGGCCGCCCCGGCGCAGGAACTCAAGCGTGTCGACGTAGAACCAGACGGTGGTGCGGGCGATGGCGTCGAGCGCCGCGTCGCGTACCCCGGGAAGGTCGGCGCCGGCCTCGGCGGCGGTGGCGGCGGCGATGGCCGGGAAGCCCAGCCCCATGCCCGCAGAGCGGCTGTCCACGACCTCCACCCGGCCGTCCAGGTCGGCGGCGGCCAGCCGGGCGGCCTCCACGGTGCCGGACAGCGCGGCGGAGATGTGCACCGAGACGATCCCGTCGGCGCCCGCGTCGAGCAGTCGGCGGTACGTCCGGGCGAACTGCTCGGGGGCCGGACGGGAGGTGGTCGCCGTGACCCGGCGGGCGCTCAGCGCCAGGGTCGCGTCGGCCGGCTGGGTCTCCACCCCCTCCAGCCCCTCCGCGCCGTTGAGCACGACCGTCAACGGCACGACGGTCAGCCGGTGCGCCTGCACCAGCTCGGGCGGAAGGTAGGCGGTGGAGTCGATGACGACCGCGACGGGCATGCCCGGCACGCTAGCCGATCGAGGCCGCGAACGCCGAGGCGCGAGCACTCAGACCGCGTCGACGGCCACCGGGGCGGTGATCAGACCGACGTTGTGCGCCCGCAACTGCCACCCGCGGACGTCGTCGTGGCGCAGCTCGGTCCAGTGGCAGTTGGCCAGGGAGCCGATGGTGCGCAGCACGGCCGTGTCCCAACCGAGCAGGCGGCCGACGCCCTGCCGCGAGCCGCCACCGTGCGTGGCGAGCACCACGGTGCCGCCCGGCGTCGCGTCGGCTGCCTCTTGCAGGGCGGCACCCACCCGCTCACCGAGGTCGGGCAAGGACTCCAGACCCCCGCCCGGGTCCGGGTCACCGGCCCGCCAGCGGGCGTACTCCGCGGGGAAACGCTCGGCGACCTCGGTGAGGTGCAGACCCTGCCACTGGCCGAAGTGCCGCTCGCGCAGCCTCGCGTCGGTGCGCACCGGCAGCCCGGTCAACGCGGCGAGCGCGGCGGCGGTGTCCGCCGCGCGGCTCAGGTCGCTTGCCACGATGGCGTCGGGCCGCAGCGCCGCGAGCAGCGGAGCGGCGGCGCGGGCCTGGTCACGGCCAAGCTCGTTGAGGGGTACGTCGGTCTGCCCCTGGACGCGGTTGGCAGCGTTCCAGTCGGTGTTGCCGTGCCGCCAGACGATCAGTCGGGTCATTCGGCGGCGGCGGACCCGCTGGCGTCGGCCTCGACCAGGTCGCGGTCGACGAACGGGATGGTCGGGCAGTCCTTCCAGAGACGGTCGAGCCCGTAGAACTCGCGCTCCTCGGTGTGCTGGACGTGCACCACGATGTCGACGTAGTCGAGCAGCACCCAGCGGCCACCCCGCTCGCCCTCGCGCCGCACCGGCTTCGCCTTCTCCGGCAGCTCCAGCAGGCTTTCCTCGATGGCGTCGACGATGGCCAGCACCTGACGCTCGTTGGGTGCGGCGGCGAGCACGAACGCGTCGGTGATGGCGAGCTGGTCGCCGACGTCGATGATCGCGATGTCCTGCGCCTTCTTGTCGGCGGCGGCCTGAGCGGCCGCGATGGCCAGCTCGTGAGCGCGTTCGGAAACTGTCACCGTTCTCCTTCGATCAAGCGTGCGATCCTCCAAGCGTCTCATACCCGGCGGCACCCCGATCGCTCAGTTCTGGTCGGATAGCGGTGCAAAACTGGGCATAACGGGTGCGCTCAGCGCTGATAGAGGCTCCGCTTGGCGATGTACTGCACCACACCGTCGGGCACCAGATACCAGACCGGCTCACCTCGGGCGACCCGGGCACGACAGTCGGTCGACGAAATGGACATCGCGGGCACCTGAATCAGGCTGACGGTATCCGCCGGAAGGTGCTTGTCGGTCAGCGGGAAACCGGGCCGGGTCACGCCGATGAAGTGGGCCAACTCGAAGATCTCGTCCAGGTCCTTCCAGGACAGGATGCGTTGCAGGGCGTCCGCGCCGGTTATGAAGAACAACTGCACCTTCGGGCCGTACTCAGCCTGAAGATCACGCAGCGTGTCGACCGTGTAGGTCGGCCCACTACGGTCGATGTCGACGCGGCTGACCTGGAAGCGGGGGTTGGAGGCGGTGGCGATCACGGTCATCAGGTACCGGTCCTCGGCCGGGCTGACCGGCTCGTCGGCCTTCTGCCACGGCTGCCCGGTGGGGACGAAGACGACCTCGTCCAGGCCGAAACGGTCCGCCACCTCGCTGGCCGCGACGAGGTGCCCGTGGTGGATCGGGTCGAAGGTGCCACCCATGATCCCGATCCGCCGGATATCTTCCTCCACTCACTGATCGTAGGCCCGGCCTCGTGCGGCGATCCTTCGGCCTCGCGCAGTGATCGATTCGGCCTCACCCAGGAGCCAACTTCGGCCTCATGCGGGGTCGTTCCACCTCGTGCGGGGACTGACTCGGGCCTCGCGGGGGGACTGACTCGGGCCTCGTGCGGGGATCGCTCCGCCTCACGCGGGAGCCCGACTTCGGCCTTATACGGGGTGGTCAATTCCACCTCCTGCGGTGATCGACTCGGCCTCGCGGGGATCGCTCCGCCTCGTGCGATGATCGACTCGGCTTCCCGGAAATCGGCGTATCGCAGCGACCGGGACACCGCGATTTCGCGAAAGCCGAGTCGATCACCGGACCGGATGCGGCGCACAGGCGCCGCGCCGTGAACATCGCGCCGATCTTGCAGTTCCGGATGCCGACATGGGGTGATACGCCCCTTGTGTCGGGGCAGGAAGTGCAAGATCGCTGAGCAGGGGCAGCCTGGGCCCGTCGATCATGGAGTTGTGGTGCCTGCTTTGCCATCCCGCAGGCCGTTTGTCGCCCACCACAACCCCATGATCGACGAGGCGGGGTCGACTAGGCGGAGTCGACTAGGCGGGGTGCGACGCGGCCTTGCCGACCGCGGGGCCAGAGTGTGCTGGGTCGAGGGGTTGCCGCACCCGACCCGGAGCGTTAACGGACCCGGGCGGCAGGAGCTGCGCTGCGCCAGCGGACGCGGGCGGCAAAGATCGCGGGGCTGCAGGGGGGTCGCGGAGCTGCAGGGGTCGCGGGCTGCAGGGGTCGCGGGCTGCAGGGGTCGCGGAGCTGCAGGGGGTCGCGGCGCGGGCGCGGGGCGGCCGGGGGTCGCGAACCACCGCCCGTCGGCGTATATTCGTCGACGAGTAACCGTCGACGAGCGTGGGGGTCATCGTGCCGAAGCGGCGCAAGGTCGGCAACCTGCTGGCGCTGGCCGTGTTGTCCGCCCTGGTCCAGCGGCCGATGCACCCGTACGAGATCGCGACCGCTCTGCGGGCCTGGGGCAAGGACCAGGACATGGAGTTCAAGTGGGGGTCCTTCTACACGGTCATCGGCAACCTGGACAAACACCACCTGATCGAGGCGGTGGAGAGCCTGCGCGAGGGCCGACGCCCCGAACGCACCGTCTACCGGATCACCGAGGCGGGGCGGGCGGAGCTTGTCGACTGGGCCCGGGAGCTTGTCGCCACGCCGATGGCGGAGCACCCGCGGTTCCGGGCTGGGTTGTCGGTGCTCGCCGCGTTGCATCCCGACGAGGCCACCGCCCTGCTGCGGCAACGGCTCGGCCTGCTGCAGGACGCGATCCGCAAGGACCGCGAGACGCTCGACGCCCACCTGCGGGAGATTCCCCGGCTGTTTCTGGTGGAGTCGGAGTACGACCTCGCCATTCGGGACGCGGAGGCGTCCTGGCTGCGGGCCCTGATCGCGGAGTTGACCTCGGGGAGCTACCCCGGGTTGGACACCTGGCGGGCCTTCCACGAGACCGGCGAGATGCCGGCCGACCTGACCGAGCTTGCCGCCAGAACCACCACCCCGCAGGCCAGCCCCGACAGCACGACGAACACCGACACCACCGGCTGAAGAACGGCCCCGGCGAGGTGCGCCAACACCTCACCGGGGCCCTGACCCCGAACCGACGCCTGGGAAGGCACCCGGCCCGAAGCGGCAACCACGAGGATAACCGGGCTCCCTCCCAGGTCCGCGCGACCGCGCACCGACCAATGCAGGTCCGCGCGACCGCGCACCGACCAATGCAGGTCCGCGCGACCGCGCACCGACCAATGCAGGTCCGCGCGACCGCGCACCGACCAATGCAGGTCCGCGCGACCGCGCACCGACCACATCCAGGGAGAGAGCATGACCACGGTACGAACCGCAATCGTCGTCGGCGGGGGCATCGCCGGGCCGGTGACAGCGCTCGCGCTGCGCCGCGCCGGCATCACGGCAACCGTCTACGAGGCGTACCCGACCACGGCCAACGGCATCGGCGGCACCCTCGCCCTCGCGCCCAACGGCGTGGCGGCCCTACGGACGATCGGCGTTCACGAGGCGGTGACGGTGATCGCCACACCGATCCACCGCAGTGCGCTGGCCGTCGGCCGCCGCCGCATCGAGATGCCCACGCTGAGCGGGGTGCCACCGCTGCGCGTGGTGCACCGGGCCGAGCTGTATCAGGTACTGCACGACAAGGCATTCGCCGAGGGTGTGCCGTTCGCGTACGGCAAGCGGCTGGTCCACGCCGAGCAGACCGGGGACGGCGTGCTCGCACGTTTCGAGGACGGCAGCACGGCGACCGCGGACATCCTCGTCGGCGCGGACGGGATCCGCTCCACGGTCCGCAGTCTCATCGATCCGGCGGCGCCCGGTCCCCGGTTCACCGGGCTGCTCGGCTTCGAGGCGGTGGCCCGACACGAGGTGGACGCCGAGCCGGGCACGATGACGTTCGCGTTCGGGCGACGCGGCTACTACCTGTACTGGCTGGAGCCCGGCGGCGGCACCCGGTGGGGGGTCAATCTGCCGCAGCAGCGGCCGATGAGCCTTGTCGAGGCCCGGGAGGTGCCGGCGGAGCAGTGGCTGGACACGCTTCGCGCCAGCTACGGCGACGACGATCCGGGGCGGGAGCTGATGGCGACAAGCAACGCCTACGACCTCCAGGTGGTCGGGTCGTTGCAGATCATGCCTCCCGTGCCGCACTGGCACCGGGGCCGGATGGTGCTTGTCGGCGACGCGGCACACGCGCCGTCGAACAGCTCGGGGCAGGGCGCGTCGCTGGCCATCGAGAGCGCGGTGCAGCTCGCCCGCTGCCTGCGCGACCTGCCGGATGTCCCGGCGGCGTTCGCCGCGTACGTGCGACTGCGTCGTACCCGGGTGGAGAAGGTCGCCGCCCGCGCGGCCCGGATCAATCACGCGAAGGCCCCCGGTGCGGTGGCGCGGACGCTGATGCCGCTGCTCATGCCGCTCATGGTGCGCACGGTGCTGGACCCGGAGAAGACCGTCGCCGACGAGCAGCGTTACGTCATCGACTGGGACGCGCCGGTCACGGCGGAGCCCGCCCTGCGCTGACCTGTGCGCGCGGGGTGGCCGGCCGGCCACCCCGCGCCGGGGGGGGGGGGGGGGCCGCGGGCGGGCCCCCCCCCCCCGCGCTCCCGCCCCCCCCCCACGTCGGCCGGGGCGGGG
>NZ_JBSGIV010000094.1:0-19697 GCF_053605225.1 Micromonospora sp. NPDC003944 | reverse complement strand
GGCGCGGGGCGCGGGGCGCGGGGCGCGGGGCGCGGGGCGCGGGGCGCGGGGCGCGGACCAGCGATTACCGCATGTGCCGGCGGTCGGAAACGGCAAGGGCGGCGAATGCCCTGATTGCGGTGCGCGAGCGAACTATTGCACTGGGTGACCGTCCTGCGTAGTCTCCCTCGGTGGGGAGGCCGGGATGCCGCTGCCAACAAGTCCTGTCATTCGACGTGCACGTCTGGGCGCAGAGCTGCGCCAGCTCCGTCGGCGCGAGTCGCTGACGCTGGAGCAGGTCTGCGACCGGTTGGGCTGGGCCTCGACGTCGAAGCTGTCACGCATCGAGCTGGGTCAGAGCCGTCCGGACCTTGCCGACGTGCTCGACCTGCTGGATGTCTACAAGGTGCCGACGCCGGCCCGGGAGGCGCTGATCGTCATCGCCCGGGACGCGGCGACCAGTCGTGGCTGGTGGAAGACCCTCGGCGAGATGAGCGAACGGCAGCGTACGTACGCCGAGTTGGAGGCGGGCGCCGCCGACATCGTCGAGTACCAGCCGTCGGTGGTGCCGGGGCTGCTCCAGACACCCGCGTACGCCCGGGTGCTGGTCGCGGCCGGCGCCCAGCTCACGCCGGAGGTCGACGTGGAGGCCGAGGTGCGTGCCCGGGCGCTGCGGCAGGAGGTGCTGCGGCGGGCCTACCCGCCGCGTTACACGGCGGTGCTCGCCGAGGCCGTCTGCGACCCGGGTGACCTGCCGGTGGCGGTCTGGCGGGAACAGCTGCGGCACCTGGTCGCCGTGACCGGCCTGTCCCACGTCACCGTGCGACTGTTGCCCCGGGGGGCGGCCGGTGGCGGGCTGCACCCGCTCACACCGTATTCCTGCTACGCCTTTCCCGACCCGGCGGACCCGCGGACGGTGATGCTGGAGGCGTTGACCACCGACGTCCGGTTGGCCACCGTGCTCGATGTCGACCGCTACGAGCGGATGACCGAGGCGCTGCTTGCCGCGGCGCTGTCACCGGAGGAGACGGTCACCATGCTGGCCCGCCGCGTCGGCGAGTAACGGCCGACGGTGACGCGCCGCGCGGCCACCGGGCCCGGCGCCCCCGAGCCCGTCGGGGCCGGCGGCCGGCGCGTGCGCACGGCACGATAACCGCGGGGTACGACAGTTCGGCTCAGGCCGGTACGTCGAGGAAGTGTTCGACGACTGGCGGTCCCGCGAAGTGGGGCCCGATCAGGGCCCGCCACTGCGCGAACCGTTCGGTGGCCCGGAAGTTGTCCTCGTGCGCCTCGACCGAGTCCCATTCGACGAGCAGCACGAAGCGGGTCGGTGACTCGATTCCTCGGGTCATCCGCACGGACCGGCAACCGGTCGCCCCGGCGAGCACCGGGTGGCCCTCGGCGTACGCCTTGGCGAACGCGTCCTCGTGTCCGGGTAGTACATCGATCAGCGCGACCTCAAGCACCATGCCGGACAGCCTCCCACGGCGGTCGGGGCCGGCGGTGTCGCGGGGTCTGTTCCGGCGTCGCCGTCGGCCTGCTCGCCGCCGGCTGGTCGCTCACCGGCTCGCTCACCGACCCGATCGCCGCACCCGATCGCCGCACCCGACCTGCACTAGCCTCCTAGGAAGCACTAGGCGGTGTGGCGCCGAGCGCCCGGGGTGGCCAGCGCCACCGGGTGCCCGGGGTGTGATCACGGGCAGTGGTGGGCAACAATGGTCACCGAGGAGGGGAGTATTCCCCCGCAACGGAGTCGTCAGCACGGTCGATCGCCGGAACCACGGCGACCCGACCCGGCCCCGTAGGTCGCCGCCCCTCGTCGGGGCGACGGCGGAAGAGACCTCCGACAGTCACCAGAGTGAGCGACAGCGGCACACCGGCCCTCGCGGGGGCGTACGGTGTGCCCGACGCCGCGTGTCTGCCGGAGGATTGAACGTTGGACGTGTCCGGATTGGTGTGGGCGGGAACGCTCGTCGCACTGACTGCGGTTCTGCTCGTCGACCTGTTGATCATTGGTCGGCGCCCGCACGAGCCGAGTGTGCGGGAGTCGAGCCTCTGGGTCGCCTTCTACGTCGGCCTTGCCCTGATCTTCGGCGCGGGGGTCTGGCTGACCTCCGGGGCCAGCGCGGCCGGCCAGTTCTACACCGGCTGGCTCACCGAGTACAGCCTCTCGGTGGACAACCTCTTCGTCTTCGTGATCATCATGGCCCGCTTCGGGGTGCCCCGGCAGTACCAGCAGAAGGTGCTGCTCGTCGGCATCGTGCTGGCGCTGGTGATGCGCGGCGGGTTCATCGCCGCCGGTGCGGCGCTGATCACACAGTTCTCCTGGGTGTTCTACATCTTCGGCGCGTTCCTGATCTACACGGCGGTGAACCTGGCCCGCCAGGGTGAGCCGGACGAGGACGAGTTCTCCGAGAACGTGCTGATCCGGTGGAGCCGCAAGGCGCTGCCGATCTCGAAGGACTACGACGGGGCGAAGCTCACCACCCACTCGGCCGGCAGGCGGCTGTTCACCCCGATGCTGATCGTGATGATCGCGATCGGCACCACCGACCTGATCTTCGCTCTGGACTCGATCCCGGCGATCTTCGGCATCACCCAGGAGCCGTACCTGGTCTTCACCGCGAACGTCTTCGCGCTGATGGGCCTGCGTCAGCTCTACTTCCTGCTCGGTGGCCTGCTCGACCGGTTGATCTACCTGAGCTACGGCCTGGCCGTCGTGCTCGGCTTCATCGGGGTCAAGCTGGTGCTGGAGGCGTTGGCCGACAACAACCTGCCGTTCGTCAACGGTGGTGAGCACGTCGGTTGGGCGCCGCACATCCCGATCTGGTTGTCGCTGCTGGTCATCATCGGCACCCTGGGCGTCGCCACCGCCGCCAGCCTGATCAAGTCCTCCCGGGACCGGCGTCGCGAGTTGGCCGACGCCCGACGCTGAGCGGTTACCGGCCGGGTGCGGCAACGCGCCCGGCCGGCCCGACCCGGTGAGCGCCGACGAGGGTCGCGGTCCGATCGGCCGGCAGTTGCTCCTCGATGACCCGTCGCCGCCGGTAGCAGGCGTGCAGCATCCGGCGTTGGTCGCCGTCGCCGGGCGGGGCGGTGACGATCCCGATGTGGTGGATCTTGCGGCCGGGGCGGGCGAAGAAGTAGAGGTCGCCGGGGCGTTCCGCGCCCAACGGCAGGGGCGTGGTGGCCACGGCCTGGTCGTCGGCGTCGCGTGGCAGCAGCACCCCGAACCGCCGCCACGCCAGATGCACCAGACCCGAGCAGTCGATGCCGTGTGCGGAGAGGCCACCCCAGATGTAGGCCACGTCGAGCAGTCGCTGTGCCACCGCGAGCGCCTGCTCGGCGGTCGGCGACGCGGCCGACGCCGGCACGAGGTGGCCGTCGGGCAGCCAGAGCGGCGTGGCTCGGCCGGGGACGTGCACCGGACGCCAGCCGTCGTGGGCGGGGCCGGCCGGGACGAGGCGGGTGCCGACGACCACGCCGGGCACCTCGACCGGCCCGTTCGGGGCGGCGTGCAGACCGGTGACCGTGGCGTCCACCACCAGGGGCTGATCGGCGGTGGTGCGGGTCGGGTCGAGAGCGGTCAACTGCTCGCTGGGGAGCCAGCCCGGGTAACCGCGGGGGTCCAGCTTGGCCGCTGGTTGTTCGACGGCGACGACACGGGCCCAGCCGTCCGGGCGTAGCTCACTGACGAGGACCCGTTCGCCGAGCAGGAGTTGGCTCAGCACGCAGTCGCCGACCTGCTGGTCGGTGTCCATCCCGGAGATCCAGGTCGGGATGTCGGCACCGGCGGTCAGTGCGGGGCAGTCGACCGGACGGACCGCCTCGGGGGCGGTCCACAGCGTCGCCACGGCGACCCGGACGACGGCCTCGCGGCCCGGTTGCAGCTCCACGTCAACCCCCAGATCGTGTCGGCTGTCCAGGGAACCCTATGAAAGAAACCGACGGTCATCAACCACGAGCCTGCACCTTTGCTTCAGTGAGGCCGGAGATGCCCAGGCCAGGGAGGTTCGGCAGGACCACGGTCGCCCCGTCGTAACGGATTCCGCCCTGCACCGGGGACCAGGCCAGCCACCAGGCCGCGTCCAGGTCGGCGACAGCTGTGGTGCCGTACGCGGCGACCAGGCTCGCCGCCGCCCCGATGCCGACCTGGCTCTCCATCATCGAACCGACCACCGTGCCGAGCCCGTGGGCGGTGGCCAGGTCGAGCAGGGTGCGGGCCGGGTGCAGGCCACCGCACTTGGCCAGCTTGACGTTGACCAGGTCGGCGGCCCGGCGACGGATCACCTCCACCAGGTCACGGACCCCGAAGACTGCCTCGTCGGCGAGGATCGGCACGGACACCCGGTCGCTGACCCAGGCCAGCCCGTCCAGGTCCCAGCGGACGACCGGCTGTTCGACCAGCTCCACGTCGAGCCCGGCGTCCTCGATGCCGCGGATCACCCGTACCGCCTCCCGCGGGGTCCAGCCCTGGTTGGCGTCCAGCCGGATCCGGACCCCGGGCCCGACGGCGGCCCGGACGGCCCGCACCCGGTCCAGGTCACCTGCCGCGTCGGTGCCGACCTTCAACTTGAGCACGTCGAAGCCGTCGGCCTGCCGCTGGCGGGCCGCGGCCGCCAGGTCCACCGCGTCACCCGCCGCGAGCGTGACGTCCGTCGGGACCCGCAGCGTGGTGCCCCCGAGCAACCGCACCAGGGGTACGCCCAACCGCTGCGCGGCGAGGTCGTGCAGGGCGACGTCCACCGCCGCCTTCGCGGCCTCGTTGCCGACCACCGCGCGCTGCACCTCGGCGCAACGGGTCACCAGGTCGTCCGGGTCACGGCCGATCAACTGTGGGCCGAGCAGCTCGCGGACGCACGCCTGCGCGCCGGCGACCGACGCGCCGGTGACCTGCCAGACCTGGGGCGCCTCGCCGAAGCCGGACCGGCCGTCGCTGTCGACGAGTTCGACGACCAGCGTGTCCACTGTGGTGGTACGGCGTAGCGCGGTGACGAACGGGGTGTGTAAGGGGGCGGAAACCCGGTGGGTGCGTACCGCCGAGATCGTCATGTCAGGCACCCTATACGGAGGTTCACCTTCGGAGGGGAGACCGGATGAGCGGGCAGGGCTGGGAGCTGGTGGGTGCGCCGAACGCGCGTGACCTGGGCGGGCTTGTCGGCGCGGACGGGCGGCGGGTGCGCGTCGGCCAGTTGGTCCGCACTCCGGCGCTGGGTCGGCTGACCGACGAGGACCTGCCGGTGCTGGCGAAACTGGGGCCGGCGTGCGTGGTCGATCTGCGCGACGGCACGGAGATCGCGGTCGCCCCCGAGGACCGGCTCGCCGGTGAGACGCGGGTGGTGCGCCTGCCGGTGCACGATCCGGAGCACCCGGTGTTCACGTACGTCTCGGCGGTGCTGCTCGGTCACGACCTGGACGCGTACGCGGAGCTGGCCCGGCAGGGCACTGCGGAGGCGATGGCGGCGATCTACCGCTGGTTCGTCACCGGTGAGTCGGCGCGGGTCGGTTTCGCCGAGGCGGTGCGGTTGGCGACCCAGCCGGAGAACCTGCCGCTTGTCTACCACTGCTCGGCGGGCAAGGACCGCACCGGGTGGCTCACCGTGATCCTGTTGACGGCGCTCGGTGTGGACGAGGCGGCGATCCGGGCCGACTACCTGCGCAACAACGAGCTGACCGAGAGCCTGCGGGCGGTGATCGTCGAGGCGATGCGCCGGCGCAACCCGGAGCTGGACGTCGAGGCGGTGCTGCCGGTGCTGGAGGTCCGCGCCGAGTACCTCGACGCCGGTTACGCCGAGGTGCGTCGGGTGCACGGCTCGTTCGACGCGTACCTGCGCGACGGGCTGGGGCTCACCGACGCCGACCTCCGCGCGTTGCGGGCGCGACTGCTGGAGTGACGGGCGCGCGCCGGTGCGGTCGGTGCCTGGCCGACGGCGCTGGCTCGCCGCCGAGGCCGTCGGGTCAGAGCCGGTGGCGGGCCCCCCAGACCTGCGCCGAGATGTGCGCGAGCAGCAGGCAGGCGTCGTCCTCCACGTCGTCGCCGCTGTCCAGGTCGGTGGTGGTGCAGACGGCGATCAGGTACGGCGGGGCGTCGTCGGGCAGCACCACGCCGGCACCGTGGCGGACGCCGCGTACCCAGCCGTTCTTGTGCGCGATGCGGGTGCCCTCGGGGAGGCCCGCGGCGAGGTCCTCGCGGTGTTCCTGGGCGAGCAGGACGTCAAGCATGGTGGTGCAGGCGGCCGGTGGGGCGATCTGGCCGGGGGTGGTGGCCCCGGTGGCCAGGGCGCCGAGGAGGGCGGCCAGGTCGGCGGCGCTGACGGTGTTGGTGATGCCGGCCTCGCGGGCGGCGAAGTCCTCGATGCCGCGGCCGGTGACGCTGGTGCGGGCGCCGGCGAGCGCCCAGACCTCGGCGACGGCGGGCAGCCCGACGTGGCCGAGGACGAGGTTGGTGGCGAGGTTGCTGGAGCGCACGATCATCCGGTCGGCCAGCCAGCGCAGCGACGCGGTGCCGCCGAGTCGGTCCCAGACCGCGTCGTCGTTGTCGTAGTGCTGCGCGCAGGCGAAGCGGGGTGCGCCGGGTCGGGCGGAGTCGAAGTCGTTGACGACCGGGACCGGGGTGTCCAGGGCGAGGGTGCCGGCCTCGGCGGCGCGGTGCAGCGCGGCGAGCACCGCGACCTTCATGGTGCTCGCGGCGTAGTGGCCGGCGTCCGGGTGGCGGGTCCAGGTCGGCGGGGTGTCGAGCCGCCCGACGTACGCGGAGACGGTGCCGGGCACCCGGTCCAGGTGGGCGTCGAGATCATCCCAGGTCATGCCGGTGACCGTAGCGGACCACGAGTGGGTGGGGTCGCGTACCCGTCGGGGGAGAGCGACGGGCGCGCCGACCGCAAGCGGTCGACGCGCCCGGTGCGGGTGCTCGTGGGTCAGTTGGCGTGCTTGCGGCGGGCGGCGGCGCGGCCCCGCTGCTGCTGGTCGAGGACCACCTTGCGGATGCGGACCGCGGTCGGGGTGACCTCGACGCACTCGTCCTCGCGGCAGAACTCAAGGGCCTGCTCCAGCGAGAGCTTGCGCGGCGGGATGAGCTTCTCGGTCTCGTCGGAGGTCGACGCCCGCATGTTGGTGAGCTTCTTCTCCTTGGTGATGTTGACGTCCATGTCGTCGGAGCGGGAGTTCTCCCCGACGATCATGCCCTCGTACACCTCGGTGGTCGGCTCGACGAAGAGCTGGCCGCGCTCCTGGAGGTTGATCATCGCGAAGGCGGTGACCGCGCCGGCGCGGTCGGCGACGAGCGAACCGTTGTTGCGGGTGCGCAGCTCGCCGAACCACGGCTCGTACGACTCGAAGACGTGGTGCAGGA
Source organism: Micromonospora sp. NPDC003944 (assembly GCF_053605225.1). NCBI lineage: Bacteria > Bacillati > Actinomycetota > Actinomycetes > Micromonosporales > Micromonosporaceae > Micromonospora > Micromonospora sp. NPDC003944. Next base: position 12,367 of record NZ_JBSGIV010000094.1, on the reverse strand, counting down.
TGCCGGTGCCCCGGGTGTCGGTGAGGAACTCGGTGCGGAAGCCGATCAGGCCACGTGCCGGCACCAGCCACTCCATCCGGATCCAGCCGGTGCCGTGGTTGACCAGCTGCTCCATCCGGCCCTTGCGGGTGGCGAGGAGCTGAGTGATGGCACCCAGGTATTCCTCCGGGGCGTCGATGGTCAGCCGCTCGACCGGCTCACAGGTCTTGCCGTCGATCTCCTTGGTGACGACCTGCGGCTTGCCGACGGTCAGCTCGTAGCTCTCCCGGCGCATCTGCTCGACCAGGATGGCCAGCGCCAGCTCGCCGCGGCCCTGCACCTCCCAGGCGTCCGGCCGCTCGGTGGGCAGGACCCGCAGCGACACGTTGCCGATCAGCTCCTTGTCGAGCCGGTCCTTGACCATCCGCGCGGTGACCTTGGAGCCCTTGACCCGGCCGACGAGCGGCGAGGTGTTGGTGCCGATGGTCATCGAGATGGCCGGCTCGTCGACGGTGATCAGCGGCAGCGGCTCCGGGTTCTCCGGGTCCGCGAGGGTCTCACCGATCATGATGTCGGAGATGCCGGCGACGGCGATGATGTCGCCCGGGCCGGCGGTCTCGGCCGGCTTGCGCTCCAGGCCCTCGGTCATCAGCATCTCGGAGATGCGGACCCGCTGGGTGCTGCCGTCGGTGCGGCACCAGGCCACCGTCTGACCCTTGCTGATGGTGCCCTGACGGACCCGGCACAGCGCGAGGCGGCCGAGGAACGGCGAGGCGTCCAGGTTGGTGACGTGGGCCTGCAGCGGCGCGCCGTCCTCGTACGCGGGCGCCGGGATGGTGTCCAGCAGGGTGCGGAACAGCGGCTCCAGGGAGGTGCTGTCGTCGGGCACCGAACCGTCGGCGGGCTGGGTCAGCGAGGCGATGCCGTCGCGGGCGCAGGCGTAGACGATCGGGAAGTCGATCTGCTCCTCGTCGGCGTCCAGGTCGAGGAAGAGCTCGTAGGTGTCGTCCACGACCTCCTTGATCCGGGCGTCCGGACGGTCCACCTTGTTGATCACCAGGATGATCGGCATCCGGGCCCGCAGCGCCTTGCGCAGCACGAAGCGGGTCTGCGGCAGTGGGCCCTCGCTGGCGTCGACGAGCAGGACGACGCCGTCGACCATGGTCAGGCCGCGCTCGACCTCGCCGCCGAAGTCGGCGTGGCCGGGGGTGTCGATGATGTTGATGGTGACCGGGTCGGAGCCGTCCGCCGGCAGGTACCGCACACCGGTGTTCTTGGCCAGGATCGTGATGCCCTTTTCCCGCTCCAGGTCACCGGAGTCCATCACCCGCTCGGTGTTCTCGCCGCGTGCGCCGTACGCGCCGGCCTGCCGCAACATGGCGTCGACCAGGGTGGTCTTGCCGTGGTCGACGTGAGCGATGATGGCGACGTTGCGGAGGTCGGTGCGAAGCTGCATACCCTCTATCCTTCCGCCTGCGCTCGCGCAGGCTGCGTCGGGGTCACCCCCAGGTGCCCCTGATCTATGGTGAAACCGCTGTGCCGGTGGTTCCCCCGGCTGGCATGCTGGCTCCCGTGTCCCGGGGGCCTGAGTGCACGACCTGCTGACCTGGGTGCAGGGTCTGCCCACCCTGTGGATCTACCTGGTCGCCGCGCTGATCGTGGCGGGCGAGACCGCGGTGATCTTCGGCCTGCTCGTGCCGGGTGAGGCTACCCTGCTGCTCGTCGGCTTCCTCACCTACAACGGTACCTTGCGGCTCGGGCCGGCGTTGCTCGCGATGATCGCCGCGGCGGTCCTCGGCGATGGGCTGGCCTTTCGCGCCGGACGGCGGTATGGCCCTCGGCTGCGCGCCGGGCTGGGTCACCGGGTCGGGCCGCAGCGGTGGGCCCGCGCCGACGCCATGCTCGCCCGGCTGGGTGGTCGCGGGGTCTTCGCCGCCCGGTGGGTGGCTTTCGCCCGGACCCTGGTGCCCCGGCTGGCCGGTGCGGCCGGCATGCCGTACCGGCGTTTCGTCCTGTGGAACCTGGCCGGGGTGGTGACCTGGGTGGGCGGCTCGGTGCTGCTCGGTCACCTCGCCGGTGAGTCGTACGACACGGTCTCCCGACTGCTCGGCCGCGCCACCGGGGTGGCGTTCCTGCTGCTGGCCGGCCTGGTGGGTGTGGTGCTCGCCGGCCGGTGGCTGGGTCGTAACCCCGACCCGGTGCGGGCGCTGCTGTCCCGGGCGGGGGCGCTGCCCCCGGTGCGGTGGCTGACCGCCCGCTACGGGGTGCTGTTCTTCCTGGTGGCCATGCGGGTCGGCCCCGCCTGGACGCTGCTGCTCAATCTGGCCGCCGGTCTGCTGTTGCTCTTCGCCGCCGGGCTCGCCATCGCCGGTCTGCTCGCGGTGGCGGTGCGCAACAGTGGGCTGGCCGCGTTGGACGGTGCCATCGCGGGGTGGTTCGCCGCGCGGCGTACCTCGGGCGCCGCCGACGCCACGCTCGTCGTGGTGTCGGTGGTCCGCGGGTCGGTGCTGATTCTGTTGGTGGCGTTGGTGGCGGCGGTGCTGGCGTGGCGCAACCGGCCCTGGCGGGCGGACCTGCTCAGCGTGGTCGGCACGGTGGGCGCGTTCGTGCCGCTCGTGGTGCTGGCCGTGGTGGCCGAGCTGACCGGCCCGGACGGGACCGCGCCGGGCGGCGCGGAGGTGGCCCCGCTGTCGACCCAGAACGCCGTGGTCGCGGCGAGCTTCTGCACCCTGGCCTGGCTGGTGTCGCGCAGTTCCCACTGGCCGGTGGCGGTGGCCGCCTGGACCGCCGCCGTGGCGGGGCTGCTCGGGATCGGCGCCGCGCGGCTCTACCTCGGGCTGGACACGGCGAGCGGGACCGCCGCGGGGGTGCTGCTCGGGGTGCTCTGGACGGCGGTGTTCATGGTTGCCTGGGCGACCCGGGACCGGGCGGTGGGGGACCGTCAACCGCCGGTGGACCAGGCCGGGCGGCCGTCGTCGGTGGACCGCCGCCCGGTCGAACCCTAGGGCGCGGCCACCGGCTCCGGTGACGCCGCGGTGACCTCTGCCGGGTCGCGTGCGATGCGGCCGGGCCACCAGAAGCGGTCACCGAGCAGGAACGCCAGCGCCGGCACCAGGACCGTGCGGACCAGCAGGGTGTCGAGCAGGACACCGATGCAGACGATGATGCCGATCTGGGTCAGGGTGATCAGCGGTAGCACGCCGAGTACGGCGAAGACCGCGGCGAGCAGCACCCCGGCGCTGGTGATCACGCCGCCGGTGACCCGCAGGGCGGAGAGCATCCCGGCGCGGGTGCCGGCGCTGCGGGCGTCCTCCCGGGCCCGGGTGACCAGGAAGATGTTGTAGTCCACCCCGAGCGCCACCAGGAACACGAAGGCGAGCAGCAGCACACCGCTGTCCAGGGCGGGGAAGCCCAGCACGTGGTCGAAGAGCAGCCAGGCCGCCCCGAGGCTGGCGAAGAACGACGCGATCACGGTGAGCACCAGCAGCAGCGGCGCGAGCAGGCCGCGCAGCAGGAGCACGAGCACGGCGCCGACAAGCAGCAGGATGATCGGCAGGATGAGTCGTAGGTCACGGTCGTTGGCCTCGTCGGAGTCGTAGGTGGCGGCCACGGAGCCACCGACGATCGCCCCGGCCGGTGCGTCGGCGCCGGTGACGGCCGGCGGCGCGGAGTCGGGAACTGCGGCCACCGCCTCGCGCAGCGCCTCGATCGCCCGGTCCGAGGCGGTGGTGCCGGGTTCGGCGTCGAGGACCACGTCGACCTGGGCGACGGCTGCGCCGGCGTCGCCGGGGCGCGCCGAGGCGACACCGGGTACGGCGGTGGCGGCGTCGGTGACCGCCCGCACCGCCGCCGGGGTGGTGATCACGGCGACGGGTTGGGTGCTGCCGGCGGGGAAGGCCTTCGCCAGGGTCTGCGCCCCGGTCACCGCCTCGGGCTCGGCCCGGAACTGTTCGGTCTCGGACAGGCCGGTGCGGATGCCGAGCCCACCCAGGGCCAGGCCGGCGAGCAGCAGGGTGGCAAGTGTGGCGACCACCACCGGGCGGCGGTGCACGGTGGCGCCGAGTCGACCCCAGAGCCGACCCTCGCGGACCGGGCCGCCGACCCGGGGTACGAACGGCCAGAACAGGCCGCGACCGAAGAGCACCAGCACCGCGGGGAGCACGAACAGGGCCGAGAGCATGGCGAAGAGCACGCCGGTGGCGCAGGCCACCGCGAGTGCCCGGTTGGTCTCCTGCTCGCTGAGCAGCAGGGTGAGGACGCCGAGCACGACGGTGCCGCCGCTGGCGAGGATGGGCTCCGCGGTGCGGCGCAGCGCGGCGCGCATCGCCGCGAACCGGTCCTCCTCGCGGCGCAACTCCTCCCGGTAGCGGGCGATGAGCAGCAGCGCGTAGTCGGTGGCGGCGCCGAAGACCAGCACGCTGGCGATGCCGGTGACCTGGCCCTGCTGGAGGTTGATGCCGACGCCCGGCACGATGACGTCCACCGCGCGCAGGGTGAGCTGCTCGGTCGCGGCGACCACGGCCAGCGGCACGATCCACAGGAACGGGCTGCGGTAGGTGATCAGCAGGAGCAGCGCGACCACGGCGGCGGTCACCGCGAGCAGGGTGACGTCGGCGCCGTCGAACACCGAGGAGAGGTCGGCGGTGAAGGCCGGGGCGCCGGTCACCTCGGCGGTCAGCCCGTCGGGCAGGTCCGCCAGGGCGGTGCGCAGTTGGGTCACCGTGTCGGTGACGACATCCTGCCCGCCGGCGGTGTCAAGCGGAACGGCGACGAGGGCGACCGTGCCGTCCGGGGAGACCTGGGTGGGGCTGACCTGCCCGCCCACCGCGAAGCGGCGCAGGCCGTCGGCGTGGGCGCCGACGGTGCCCCGGTCGGCTTCGGTCAGCGCGCTGCCGTCGCCACGGCTGATCACCACGATGGCCGGTTGCACGTCGCTGGTGGGCAGCTGGTCCTGGAGACGCTGCACCTGGGTCGACTGCCACTGCACGGACAGGCCGGTGGCGGAGACCGGCTCCGGATTGTCCGGCTGGGGCGTCGCGAAGACGGCCGCGCCGACGACGATCGCGGCGGCCACGGTGAGCCAGGCGGCCAGCCGACCACGGGCGACTCTGGTGAACACAGACATCAGGCGACCTCTAGGTCTTTTGAAGAGCGAGTATCTTGATAGCCGAGATTATCGGCGGCTGTTCTATGCTGCAACCCGGGGGAACGACGACGGGAAGAGCGGCGCGAGGTGGCGACTCACGGCATGTACCGACGGCGCGACACGCGCCGCGAGCAGCTGGTCGCGGAGATCACCAACAACCTTCGGCGGTACGCGGTGGACGCCCAGCAGGTCGGCCACGCCTTCGCCAACCTGCACGGCCTCAACCCGACCGACCTGCAGGCGTTGATCGCGGTGATGGACGCCGAGCTGCTCGGTGACCCGATCACCCCCGGCCGCCTCGGCGCACAGCTGAACCTCTCCTCCGGCTCGGTCACGGCCCTGATCGACAGGCTGGAACGGGCCGGGCACATCCGCCGCGACCGCGACACCATCGACCGCCGCAAGGTGCTGCTGCACTACGCCGACCAGGGCGCCGCCCTGGCCATGGAGTTCTTCCAGCCGCTGGGCGCCCGGACCGACACGGTGATGGCCCGCTTCGACGAGGACGAACTGGAGGTGGTGCACCGGTTCATGGCGCAGATGAGCGAGTCGCTGCGCGGACACCGGGACGCGGTGCGCGCCGCCCGGCCGGAGCCACCCCGCCGACCGACGGGCTGACCGGTGCGGCTCGTCACCCGCCTCGCCAGCGCCGCGCTGCGCCTGCCCCCGACGCGGCCCGGCCCGGTGCGGGTCACCCGTGACCTCCCGGTCCGGGTCCGCGACGGTGTGGTGCTGCGCACCGACCACTACGCCCGGGCGTCGGCGGCGCGCCGACAGTGCTGATCCGCACCCCGTACGGACGGGGTGGACCGCTGCGGCTGCTCGGTCGGCTGCTCGCCGCCCGGGGTCGACACGCGGTGATCCAGTCGTGCCGGGGCACCGGTGGCTCCGGTGGGACGTTCGCCCCGCTGGTGCACGAGCGTGACGACGGCGTGGACACCCTGGACTGGCTGCGTCGCCAACCCTGGTGGTCCGGCCGGCTCGGCATGTTCGGGGTCAGCTACCAGGGCTTCGCGCAGTGGGCGCTTGCCGCCGACGCCGACGAGGAGCTGCGCGCGATGGTCGCCGTGGTGACCGCGTCGGCCACCCGGGACTCGACGTACGCGGGGGAGTCCTTCGCCCTGGACACCGTGCTGACCTGGGCGGAGCTGCTGCACGCGCAGACCGTGCCGTGGCTGGCCCGGCAGCGGGAGCTCAAACGCGGGCAGCCCCGGCTGGCCGCCGCGCTGGAGCACCTTCCGCTGGCCGGGGCGGACCGGGTGGCCACCGGCGTGACCATCCCGTTCTTCCAGGAGTGGCTGCGCCACCACACCCCGCAGGCCGCGTACTGGCGGACCCGGGTCTTCGCCGACCGGGTCGCGGCGGTGCGGGCGCCGGTGGTCATGGTCACCGGCTGGCACGACATCTTCCTGCCCGCCCAGCTCGACGACCACGCCGTTCTGCGTGCCGCCGGCACACCACCGCGTCTGGTGATCGGCCCGTGGACGCACGGCAGCCCCGGCCTGTTCGTGGCCGCGCTGCGCGAGGGGTTGGCCTGGCTCGACGAGCACCTGCCGTCGGCCCCTCGACCGCGCGGACGACCGCGCCCCGGCGAACCGCCCGTCCGGCTGTACGTCAGCGGTGCCGGCGGTGGCTGGCGGGACCTGCCGGAATGGCCCCCACCTGCGGTCGAGACCGCCTGGCACCTGCGACCCGGCGGCGAACTGTCGACGCGCCCACCGGTCGCGTCGCCTCCCGACGAGCTCCGCTACGACCCCACCGACCCCACCCCGTCGCTGGGCGGGCCACTGCTCGTCGCGAAGCGGGCCGGCCGGGTCGACAACCGGCGCGTCGAGGCCCGCCCCGACGTGCTGACCTACACCAGCGCCCCACTCGCCGCGCCGGTCGAGGTGATCGGCCCGGTCCGCGCCGAGATCCACGTCCGCAGCGACCTGCCGTACCTGGACGTCTTCGTTCGTCTGTGCGACGTGGACCGCCGGGGTCGCTCGTGGAACGTGTGCGACGGTCTGGTGCGGGTCACGCCCGAGCGCTTCCCGGCCGACCCGTCCGGGGTGCTGCGGGTCCCGGTGTCGCTCTGGCCGACGGCGTACCGCTTCGCCGCCGGGCACCGACTGCGGGCGCAGGTCTCCGGTGGCGCCCACCCACGGTGGGCCCGCAACCCCGGCACCGGCGAGCCCCTCGGTACGGCGGTGACGCTGCGTGCCGGTTGGCGGCAGGTTCTGCACGACCCGGCGCACCCCTCGGCGCTGCTGCTGCCGATCGTCCACTCTGCCCCGCCGCAGCCTCCAATCTGAACAGACCCCTCCTGAGCTGGGCATTTGCCGAAAACGCGGGCTATGGTTGAGTCAACGCCCGGCGCCGTGCACCAGTAGACCGGGCTCGCCCGAAGCCCAGCTCCGCGTACGCGGTGTGATGCCGTGCCCGGTCCCCACCTCTCGAAAGGGGGACCCCATGACCCGGGCCCCGGCTAACCTTCTGGCCGTCCGAAGTCTGCTCCTCACGCACCTCGACAACGCTCCCGGGCCGGACGACCTGGACCCGGGCGAGGTCGGCATCGTCGGTGACCCGGCCCACCGGGGCGGCTACCACTGCGGCTCGGACCGGGTGGTCCCCAACGACTACTCCGTGGTCGAGTCGCCTCGCGACCGGGCCGGGCTGACCCTCGACGCGGCGGCGTTGGACGTCGGGCAGTTCGACGTCCGCTCCGGTGGCCGGGCGAACACCCTGCCCAGCTTCTCGGTCTGGTGCGTCGCGCAGTGCGTCGCCAACGCGGCCGACACCCGGGACATCCGGGAGATCATCTACAGCCCCGACGGCACCACGGTGAAGCGGTGGGACCGCCTCGGCAAGCGCACCACCGGCGACAGCTCGCACCGCTGGCACACCCACTTCAGCTTCTTCCGTGACTCCATCAAGGCGGGCCGCGACCAGCGGCCCCTGTTCCGCCGCTACCTCAGCTCCATCGGACTCCTGGAGGACGACGACATGACCCCCGAAGAGCACAACTGGCTGGCCACCGTCCACAAGAACCTCACCGTGCTGGACGGCCGCAACCCGATCGGGCAGATCTACACCCGGATGGCCATGGGTGAGGACGCCACGGTTCCGAACTACAAACCGGCCCACCCGACCCTGAAGTCGCTCGCCGTGCAGGTGGGCGCCGTGCAGGCCGCGCTGACGGAGTTGTCCAACCGGGACTTCACCGACGAGGACGCGATCATCCAGGGCGTGCTGGCCGGGCTGACGCCGGAGGAGATCGCGGCCGCGATCCCGCCCACCATCGCCAAGCAGGTCGCCGACGAGTTGGCCCGCCGGCTCGTCGCCTGAGCGAGGGGCGGCCCGTGGCCGCCGGGTCGCCCCTCTCGAGGCATCCGCAACGACTCTTGAGCAACGAACATTGCGCAAGAGTCGTTGCGGATGCGATCCTGTGGGCATGGACAGCTCCGACGTACGCCAGATCACCGACTCCCGGGTGCTGGCAGCCATGTCCCACCCGTTGCGCCGCCGGCTGATGGACGTGTTCAAGGTGCACGGGCCCTCCACCGTCGGGCTGCTCGCCGAACGCACCGACCAGGCCCCGGCGAACGTCAGCCACCACCTCAAGGTCCTCGCCGCCGCGGATCTGGTCACCGAGGCGCCCGAGTTGGCCCGGGACCGGCGCGAGCGGTGGTGGCGCCTGGTCACCCGGGGGCTGCGCTGGTCCAACGCCGACTTCGACGCCGACCCGGCCTCGCGGGCGGTCGCCGACGCCGCCACCTCGCTCAACCTGGACCGGCACGTCGCCCTGGCCCGGGCCTGGCACGCCGCCGACGAGAGCACCCAGGCGACCTGGGACGACGCGCCGTTCTCCACCGACCACTGGCTGCGGCTCACACCGCAGGAACTGGCCGAGCTGAGCCGCGAGATGATCGAGGTCCTCGCCCGCTGGGCCGACCGGGACCTGCCCGACGACGACGCCCAGCGCCGGCCGGTCTTCGTGTTCGTCCACGGCGTACCGGCCCGGCCGTGACCACCGCCACCCCCGCCGACGTCCGGCCGACCGGAGGTCTGCTGCGGCACCGTGACTTCCGGCTGCTCTGGGCCGGCCAGACGGTCAGCAGCGTCGGCAGCAACATCACCACGGTCGCGCTGCCCCTGGTCGCGGTCGCCGTCCTCGACGCCGGCACCTTCCAGGTGGCGGTGCTCACCGCCGCGGCCTGGCTGCCCTGGTTGCTGATCGGCCTGCCGGCCGGCGCGTGGGTCGACAGGTTGCCCCGCCGCCCGGTGATGGTCGTCTGCGACCTGCTCTGCGCGGTGGCCTTCCTCAGCGTGCCGCTGGCGGCACTGCTGGGCCGGCTCACCGTCGCGCAGTTGCTGGTGGTCGCCGTCACCGCCGGCGCCGCGCGGGTGTTCTTCGAAACCGCCGACCAGGTCTACCTGCCGGTGCTGCTGCGACCCGGGCAACTGGCGGAGGGCAACGCCAAGCTCCAGGCGACCCAGACCGTGAGCTACGTCGTCGGACCCGGCCTTGCCGGCCTGATCGCCCAGCTCACCGGTGCCGTCGCCGCACTACTTGTGGACGCGCTCACGTTCCTCGCCTCGGCGGCCCTGCTGCTGCGGATCCGCACCCGGGAGCCACGCGTACGCCGAGCGGACCGATCCGGGTCACTGCGTCAGGACATCGCCGAAGGGCTGCGTTTCGTCATCCGGGACCCGTACCTGCGGGTGCTGACGGCGTTCGGCGCGGCAAGCAACGTCGGGCTGAGCGGCTACCAGGCCGTCCTGGTGGTCTTCCTGGTCCGCGAGGTGCGTCTCGAACCGGGCCTGGTCGGCGCGCTGGTCGGAGTGATGAGCGTCGGCGGGGTGATCGGGGCGCTCCTGGCCACCAGGCTGGGCTGGCGGTGCGGCACGGCGCGGGCCCTGCTGATCGGGGCAGCGCTCGCCGGCCCGCCGGCTCTGCTCATTCCGCTCGCCGCGCCCGGCATCGGGCTGGCCTGGCCGGCGCTGGGCGGCCTGCTTGTCAGCCTCGGCGTAGCCGTCGGCAACGTGGTCAAGGGCGCCTTCCGGCAGACCTACACACCGCACCACCTGCTGGGCCGGGTGACGGTGAGCATGCAGCTGCTCAACTACGGCACGATTCCGCTTGCGGCGGTGCTGGCGGGCCTGATCGGCGCGCGTCACGGCATCGGAACAGCGGTCGTCGTGATGACCGCCTGGCAGGCGCTCACCCCGTTGATCCTGCTGATCGGGCCAATCCGAAGGCGGCGGGACCTGCCCGCCGCCCCGGTGGCGTCTTGAGTGCACTGCGACGGCGGCCGGTCACCGGCCGCCGTCACCGGCACGGAGCTACATCGGGCGGACGTTGTCCGCCTGCGGACCCTTCTGCCCCTGGGTCACCTCGAACTCGACCTTCTGGCCCTCGTTGAGCTCCCGGTAGCCGCTCGAAGCGATGGCGGAGTAGTGGACGAACACGTCCGGCCCTCCGCCGTCCTGCTCGATGAAGCCGAAGCCCTTTTCCGAGTTGAACCACTTAACCGTGCCGGTTGCCATGCATCTCTCCCTGTTCAAAGCGGCTGACCCTCGGCCTCTGGCCGATGATCGCCCGTACCTGTCCGACAGTAACGGGCAAAACCCCGATCCGCTGGCCGAAGTGCCGTAGGTCTTTGGGGGAACTCGGGTGAACTCTGCGCGGCGGCATGCGAAACCCGCCCCGACCAACCACCGCTGCGGCATGCTTGCGCCGATGAGGGGTGCCGCAGCCGACGCGCTGACCGAGCTGAGACGGGAGATCGACGCGCCCGGCGACGGCCTGGACCGGCTCCGGTTGATGCCCACCCCGTTCGTCCCCGAGGTACGGCTGCACCTGGCCGAGGACGCGATCGTCTGGTGGGCCCGGATGGAGGCCGCCGCCGGGCACACGCTGCCGGCGCCGTACTGGGCGTCCGCCTGGGCTGGCGGGCAGGCCCTGGCCCGTCACCTCCTGGACCACCCGGAGCTTGCCGCCGGTCGTCGGGTGCTCGACCTCGCCGCCGGGTCCGGGCTGGTGGCCATCGCCGCCGCGCTGGCTGGCGCCGCTGAGGTGACCGCCAACGACATCGACCCGTACGCCGTCGCCGCCGTCACCCTCAACGCGCGGGCCAACCACGTCGCCGTCGACGCCACCGGAGAGGACCTGCTCGACGGCACCGAGGCGACGGTCGACCTGGTGCTCGCCGGGGACGTCTTCTACGACCGCGAGATGGCCGACCGGATGCTGCCCTTCCTGCAACGCGTCGCCGCGGCCGGCGCCGACGTGCTTGTCGGCGACCCCGGCCGTGGACACCTGCCGGCGGACCGCCTGACCGTGCTGGCCGACTACCCGGTGCCGACCACCGAACCGTCTGTCGACTCGCCGCTGCGCCACGTGCAGGTGCTGCGCCCCGCCTGAGGCGGGAATCCCAACTCAGGGGCCACCCCGAGACGGATACCAGGGGTCACTGGGGGTCACGACCCGATGTCCGAAGTGGCGCGGTCGTCATAGCGTCGACGCATGACGCAATGGCTGACCCAGATCGGCGAACTACCGGTCCTGCTGCTGATGGGTGCGCTCGGGCTCGTCATGCTCTTTGACGCCGTACCCCTGCTCGGTGTCCTCATCCCCGGTGACGTCGCGATCCTCGCCGCCGTCGGGGTCGGCCGACCCGCCACCGGGCTGGCCACCTTCACCGCGGTGCTGGTCGGCTGTCTGGCCGGCTGGTCGCTGAGCTTCCTGATCGGCCGCCAGTACGCCGACCGACTGCGTCGCAGCCGCATCGGCGGCTGGATCGGCGAGGCGCGGTGGGCAGCGGCCGAAGGGATCCTGCACCGGGGCGGCGGCCGGATGATGGTCGTCGCGCCGTTCCTGCCCGTCTTCAACGCGTTGCTGCCCCTGGCCGCCGGCGGGCTGCGCATGTCGTACCGCCGATTTCTGGGCTGCGCGGCGATCGGCGCGGCTGCCTGGGCCGGTCTCTACCTCGCCCTGGGCACCGCGTCGCGCTCGGTGGCCGGGCTGCTGCCGGGCAACCCCAGCCCGCTGCTGGTCACGATGGGGGTGGGGCTGGTGCTGGCCTCCGTCGCGTTGCTGGGGGCGCGGCGGCGGTTGTTCTCCGTCGTCGGCTGAGCTTTTCTCTCCGGGGGTGCTGGGGCCGGGTTGCGGTGGGCGCCGCCGCCGAGGACGCCACGGGTGTGCTGCGCGAGTTCGGCCACCGGGTCGACCAGGAGTCCGACCTGGCGCACGACACCGAG
>NZ_JBSGIV010000093.1:0-20176 GCF_053605225.1 Micromonospora sp. NPDC003944 | reverse complement strand
GAGATCACCCGCAGCCTCAAACGCTACATAGCCCGCCAAATCTGGCGCATCCTCGAAGCCACCGCTTGACAGCAACCTTCACAGATCTTGCAGTTTGGGTTGTCGAGATGTCGGTGATGAGTCTTATGTCGCGACAGAAAGTGCAAGATCGCGGGGGTGGAAGGGGGCAGGGAGGGCAGGGGGTTAGGGGCTTTGTTGGGCTATGAGCTCGTTGTCGTCCATGGCGCCTGTGGGGTGGAAGCCTAGGGACGTGTAGAGGGATGCGGCCTGGGTGTTGTCGGGGTGGTACGAGAGGCGGACCGGGGGGTTGCCCTCCCGGGCCGCCAGCCAGGGAGCAAGCGTCTGCACGGTGGCCCGTCCGACACCCCGGCCCTGCTCGGCGGCGTCGATCAGCATCCCGCCGATCCAGTGCGAGCCGTCGTCGTCCACGCCCCACATGACGTGGCCCACGACGGTCTCGCCGGCGTACACCGCCAGCGAGTTCCACACCTCGGTACGCATGCTGAGCAGCAGGTAACGCGCGCCCAGCGCGGCAACGAAGCGACGCTGGTCGTCGCGCGGGGCGACATCGGCCACCGCCCGCCAGTTGTCGTCGTCGACAGGGCGCAGGGTGACCGGCCGGCCGGCGCGGTCCAGATGTCCACCATTGATCATCGGCGGATGCTACCCGGTCCGCGCGCCGAGATCTTGGACAGTTTCCGTCAGCGCGTGACGGTAACTGTCCAAGATCTACGTCAGCAACGATGCCGGGCGGGTCGGTCAGTCGAGCAGGGCGTCCAGGCCGACGGTGAGACCGGGGCGGTTGCGCACCGCGCGGACGGCCACCAGCACACCCGGCATGAAGGACACCCGGTCGTACGAGTCGTGCCGGATCGTCAGCGTCTCGCCGGTGCCGCCGAGCAGCACCTCCTGGTGGGCGACCAGGCCGGTGGCGCGCACCGCGTGGACGCGTACCCCATCGATGTCGGCGCCGCGCGCACCCGGCACCTCGTCCTTGGTGGCGTCCGGGACCGGGCCGAGGCCGGCCTCGGCGCGGGCCCGGGCGATCTGCCGGGCGGTGTGGGTGGCGGTGCCGCTCGGGGCGTCCAGCTTGCGCGGGTGGTGCTGTTCGATGATCTCGACGGACTCGAAGTGCCGGGCGGCGCGCGCGGCGAACTGCATCATCAGCACCGCGCCGATGCCGAAGTTCGGGGCGATGACGACGCCCACCTCGGGCCTGCCCGCCAGCCAGCCGCGGACCTGCTCCAGCCGCTGCTCGGTGAAGCCGGTCGTGCCGACCACCGCGCTGATGCCCTGCTCGATGCACCACCTGAGGTTGTCCATGACGACGTCCGGCGTGGTGAAGTCGACGACCACCTGAGCGTTGGAGACCGCGGAGCGGCTGTCGCCCTGGTCGATCGACGCGACCAGGGTGAGGTCGTCGGCGGCGTCGACCGCCTTGCAGACCTCGACGCCCATCCGGCCTCGGGCACCAAACACGCCGACCCGCAGCTGCTGGGCCGGGGTCTTCTCCTGCTCGTCAGTCACGGGGCACAACCTATCCCAATCGGGACGTGCCCCTCGGGCCGGATCCGGCGGCATCCACCCGCCGGGATGCCACGCTCAGAAGGGCGCCGCCCACGCCAGGGCGGGACGACTCAGACCGCGAAGTCGCCGGCGCCGAACGGGCCGACCACGGCCAGCGACATCGGTCGGCTGAGCAGCTCGGCGGCGAGGACGTTCACGTCCTCCACGGTGACCTCGTCGACCCGGCGGAGCAGCTCGTCGACGGGCATCAGGTCGCCGTAGAGCAGCTCACCCTTGGCCAGCCGGCTCATCCGGGAACCGGTGTCCTCGAGGCCGAGCACGAAGGAGCCCTTGCTCATGCCCTTGCCCCGGGCCACCTCGGCCTCGGTCAACCCGTCGGCGGCCACCCGGGCCAGCTCGGCACGGGTCAGGGCCAGCACCTCGTCCACCTTGCCCGGCGCACAGCCGGCGTAGACGGCGAACAGGCCGGTGTCGGCGTACTGGCTGGCGTAGGAGTAGACCGAGTACGCCAGGCCGCGCTGCTCGCGGATCTCCTGGAACAGGCGGCTGGACATGCCGCCGCCGAGCACGTTGTTGAGCACCCCGAGGGCGAACCGCCGATCGTCGAGCCGGTCGATGCCGGGGCAGCCGAGGATGACGTGCGCCTGCTCGGTCTCCTTCGGCTCCACGAGGGTGGTCGCCGGCTTGGTGCGTACCGCGGGGGTCGCCGCGCGGTACGGCGCGGGGCCGGCCGGGTCGCTGTCCAGGGGGGTGCCGCGCACGGCCTGACGGACCAGCTTGACCACCGCGGCGTGGTCGAGGTTGCCGGCGGCGGCGATGACGATCTGCGGCGCGGTGTAGCGGCTGCGGTAGAAGCTCTGGATCTGCTTGCGGGTCATCGGGGTGACGGTCTCGGCGGTGCCGGAGATCAGCCGACCCAGCGGGTGGTCGCCGTAGACGGCCTGGACGAAGAGGTCGTGCACCTCGTCACCCGGCTCGTCGTCGTGCATGGCGATCTCTTCGAGGATCACGCCGCGCTCGGTCTCGACGTCGGCCGGCTCCAACAGCGAGTCGGCGACCAGATCGCACATCACGTCGATCGCCAGCGGCAGGTCCTCGTCCAGCACGCGGGCGTAGTAGCAGGTGTATTCCTTCGTGGTGAAGGCGTTGGTCTCACCGCCCACCGCCTCGATCTGCGAGGAGATCTCCAGCGCGGTGCGCTTGTGGGTGCCCTTGAAGAGCAGGTGTTCGAGGAAGTGCGCGGCACCGGCCTGCGGGCCGGTCTCGTCGCGCGAGCCGACCGCCACCCAGATGCCGAACGAGACGCTGCGCATCGCGGGGATCGCCTCGGTGAGGACGCGCAGGCCGCTGGGCAGCACGGTACGACGTACCGTGCCGCCCAGCGGGTCGTCGCTGAGTGTCCGGGTCACCGCGCGGGTGGCGCCGCCGGAGCGGCCCGCCCCGGCGGCCCGAGACTGACTCGACTGGCCGGCGCGCCGGCGCGGAGCCACCCCCCGTCGATCCGGCGGAAACGGCGCGCTGAAGGCCCGACTCACGTGGTGCTCCCGGTTCGACGAGGGGTGGGTGATGCGGTGTACGACGGTCAGCTGTGCCGGGTCCGGCGGCGCGGACGCTCGCCGCCCTCGCCACCCTCGCCGCCGCCGCCCTCGCCGCCGCGCTCCGGGCCACGCCCGCCACGGTCGCCGCCGCGCTCCCGGTCACCGCGGTCACGCGGAGCCCGGTCGCCCCGGTCCCGACCAGCGGGCCGGTCGCCGGCGGCGGCCTCACCGGCGGCCGGAGCCTCGGTGCCCTCCGGGCGGACCTTGTCGAGGTAGATCTTGCCGCGGGCGTCGATGTCCGCGATCTCGACCTCGACCCGGTCACCGACGTTGAGGAAGTCCTCCACGCGCTCGACCCGCTTGCCGTCGCCCACCTTGGAGATGTGCAGCAGACCGTCCCGGCCCGGCAGGAGCGAGATGAACGCGCCGAACGCGGCGGTCTTGACCACCGTGCCGAGGAATCGCTCGCCCTGCTTCGGCAGCGTCGGGTTGGCGATGCCGTTGATCCGGTCGACGGCCGCCTGGGCCGACGGGCCGTTGGTGGCGCCGACGTAGATCGTGCCGTCGTCCTCGATGGAGATCTCGGCGCCGGTCTCGTCCTGGATCGCGTTGATGGTCTGCCCCTTCGGGCCGATCACCATGCCGATCTTGTCCACCGGGATCTTGACGGTGGTGACTCGCGGCGCGTAGTCGGACATCTCGGCCGGAGCCTCGATCGCCGCCTTCATGACACCGAGGATGACCTGCCGGGCCTCGTTCGCCTGCTGCAACGCGGCGGCCAGCACGTCCGACGGGATGCCGTTGAGCTTGGTGTCGAGCTGGAGCGCGGTGACGAACTCCGGGGTGCCGGCGACCTTGAAGTCCATGTCGCCGAACGCGTCCTCGGCACCGAGGATGTCGGTGAGCGTCACGTACTGGGTCTTGCCGTCGACCTCGTCGGAGATGAGGCCCATCGCGATGCCGGCGACCGGCGCCTTCAGCGGCACACCCGCGGAGAGCAGGCCCAGCGTCGAGGCGCAGACCGAACCCATCGAGGTGGAGCCGTTGGAGCCGAGCGCCTCCGACACCTGCCGGATGGCGTACGGGAACTCCTCGCGCGACGGCAGCACCGGGATCAGCGCGCGCTCGGCGAGAGCGCCGTGGCCGATCTCGCGACGCTTCGGCGAGCCGACCCGGCCGGTCTCACCGGTCGAGTACGGCGGGAAGTTGTAGTTGTGCATGTAGCGCTTGCGGTTCTCGGGGGACAGCGTGTCCACCATCTGCTCCATGCGGAGCATGTTCAGCGTGGTCACACCCAGGATCTGGGTCTCGCCCCGCTCGAACAGCGCCGAACCGTGCACCCGGGGCAGCACGCCGACCTCGGCGGTCAGCGCCCGGATGTCGCGCGGGCCACGCCCGTCCATGCGGACCTGCTCGCGCAGCACGCGGTTGCGCACCTCGGACTTGGTCAGCGACCGGAAGGCGGCGCTGAGCTCCTTCTCCCGGCCCTCGAAGCGAGCGCCCAGCTCCTCGGCGACCCGACCCTTGACCCGGTCCAGGGCTTCCTCACGGTCGGCCTTGCCGGCGATGGTGATCGCCTCGGACACGTCGGCGCGGGCCAGGTCGGCGACCGCGTCGTAGACGTCGTCCTGGTAGTCCAGGAAGACCGGGAACTCGGTGACCGGCTTGGCGGCGACCTCGGCCAGCTCGCTCTGCGCGCGGCACAGCTCGCGGATCGCCGGCTTGGCGGCCTCCAGGCCGCTCGCGACGACCTCCTCGGTCGGGGCGGTGGCACCGGCCGAGATCAGGGCGACGGCGTTCGGGGTGGCCTCGGCCTCGACCATCATGATGGCGACTTCGCCGTCGTCGAGCGTGCGGCCCGCGACGACCATGTCGAAGGTGGCCCGGGCCAGCTCCTCCAGGGTCGGGAAGGCGACCCACTGGCCGTCGATGTGGGCGACGCGGGTCGCACCGATCGGGCCGGAGAACGGCAGGCCGGACAGCTTGGTCGACATCGAGGCGGCGTTGATCGCCACGACGTCGTACGGGTGCTGCGGGTCGAGCGCGAGGACGGTCTCGACGACCTGGACCTCGTTGCGCAGGCCCTTGACGAAGGACGGGCGCAGCGGCCGGTCGATCAGCCGGCAGGTGAGGATCGCGTCCTCGCTGGGCCGACCCTCGCGGCGGAAGAACGAGCCGGGGATGCGACCCGCGGCGTACATCCGCTCCTCGACGTCGACGGTCAGCGGGAAGAAGTCGAACTGCTCCTTCGGGTGCTTACCGGCGGTCGTGGCGGAGAGAACGACCGTCTCGCCCAACTGGGCGATGACGGAACCGGCGGCCTGGCGAGCCAGCCGGCCGGTGGAGAAGGTGATCTCGCGGGTGCCGAAGGACCCGTTGTCGATCACGGCGGTGCGGGATTCGGTGCCGAGTTTGGTCTCGGTCATGTGCTGTCGTGCTCCTTCGCGTCGTGGGCCCACGACATCGGGGAGCTGCTCAGCCGGCCGGTCTTCGATCGAAGCGCCCGGGTGGCCGGCATGATGCCGGGGTTCCCGGGGGCCACTACCGGAGACCGGTACGCTGACCGGCTCCCTCTCGGGTGGTCGCGCGGCCCGTGTTTCTTCAGGTGGGACGCGGTACGGGGGAGCGGCCGTCCGGCCACTCCCCCGTCACGTCACCGGCGCAGGCCGAGCCGCTCGATGAGCGACCGGTAGCGGGCAATGTCCTTCTTCTGGACGTAGTTGAGCAACCGACGGCGCCGGCCGACCAGCAGCAGCAGCCCACGGCGGCTGTGGTGGTCGTGCTTGTGCACCTTCAGGTGCTCGGTCAGCTCAGCGATGCGCTTGGTGAGGACCGCGACCTGGACCTCCGGCGAACCGGTGTCGCCCTCGGCGGTCGCGTACTCCGCGCGGATGCTGGCCTTGGCTTCTTGATCGAGCGCCATGTTCTCCCTGTTTCGGTGGGTTGATCAAGTGGGTGTCCGTCGTCCCGGTGGACCGGGAACGGACCGGTTCCTCGCACCCGCGGCGTCGAGCAGGCACGCGAGGCCCCACGCCGGTCACCCGACGTCCCGGCAAGACTACCAGCACTCGCCGGTAACACCCGGCGAAGGGCCTCGGTGGCGTCTCGACGACAGGTGCCGATCAGGCCAGCACGCGCCGGGTGCGCTCGACGTCCAGGTTCATCTGGGCGATCAACGGCTCGATCGAGTCGTACCGGATCTGACCACGCAGATGCGCCACGAAGTCCAGGGCCAGCCGCTCGCCGTACAGGTCGCCGGAGAAGTCGAGCGCGTACGCCTCCACCCGCCGCTCCCGGCCGGAGAAGGTCGGGTTGGTGCCCACGGACACCGCCGCCTGCAGCGACTCACGCTGGCCACGGCGGATCAGCCGGGCCGCGTACACGCCGTCGGCGGGCACCGCCGCGTAGCGGTGACAGAGCAGGTTGGCGGTGGGGAACCCCAGCTCCCGGCCCCGCTGGTCGCCGCGGACCACGACGCCCTCCACCCGGTGTGGGCGGCCCAGCGCCGCTGCCGCCGCGCCGACGTCGCCCGCGTCGACGCAGGACCGGATGTAGGTGGAGGAGAACACCGTGCCGTCCTCGGCGACCAACGGCGCGCCCTCCACGCCGAAGCCGAAGGTCCGACCCAGCCGTTCCAGCAGCGCCACGTCGCCGGCGGCCCGGTGCCCGAAGCGGAAGTTGCCGCCGACCACCACCAACGCCGCGTGCAGGTGCTCGACCAGGACGTCGTGCACGAACTGTTCGGCCGGCAGCCGGGAGAACTCCTGGGTGAACGGCACCGCACAGAGCACGTCCACGCCGAGCGCCTCGATCAGCTCGGCCTTACGGGCCGGCTCGGTGAGCACCGCGGGGTGCGAACCGGGCCGGACCACCTCGGCCGGGTGCGGGTCGAAGGTGACCACCACCGACTGCACGCCCAGTTCGCGGGCCCGGGCGACGGCGTGCCCGATCGTCGCCTGGTGCCCCTTGTGCACGCCGTCGAAGACGCCGATGGTGACCACCGAGCGTCCCCACCCGCCGGGCGCCGCGTCGTAGCCCCGCCACCGCTGCATGCCGTTCCTCTCTGCTGTCCCGCCGGCCGGCGGGTCGACACCGCCGGCCGCGGGCCGGCGGACCTGCGCCTCGCTGTCAGGCCGGTGCGAGCACGATCTCCGCCCGAGCCCGCCCGTCCCGCTCGCTGACGATAGCGATCAGGCCACCGGCAGGCCCGAAGACGGCGTACGGCCCGGTGAGGCCGGCCGGGTCGAGTGGTCCGCCGTGGGCGAGCACCCGGGCCTCGTCGGGCGTGGCCTCCCGGCGCGCGAAGAACCTGTCGGCCGCCGCGTCGAGCGGCAGGTTCACCACGTCCGGGGCGCGCTGCTCCAACTCGTCGAGGGTCGCCGCCTCGGCGAGGGTGAAGCCACCCACCGCGGTGCGCCGCAGCGCCGTGAGGTGCCCGCCGACGCCGAGCGCCAGGCCCGCGTCCCGGGCGATGGCCCTGATGTACGTGCCGGAGGAGCAGGTCACGTCCACGTCCACGTCCACCACGTCCGGTTCGGTGCGGCGGATCGCCAGCACCTCCAACCGGGAGATGGTGACCCGCCGCGCGGGCAGCTCGACGCTCTCCCCGTCACGGACCCGCTTGTACGCCCGCTGCCCGTCGATCTTGATGGCGCTGACCGCGCTCGGCACCTGGTCGACCTCGCCGCTGAGCCCGGCCAGCGCGGACCGGATCGCGTCGTCGGTGACCTGCCCGGCGGGCGTGGTGGCGATCACGTCGCCCTCGGCGTCGTCGGTGACGGTGGTCTGGCCGAGCCGGATGGTGCCGGTGTAGCTCTTGCCGGCGCCGATCACGTAGGTCAGCAGCCGGGTGGCCCGGCCGACACCGATCACCAGCACGCCTGTCGCCATCGGGTCGAGGGTGCCGCCGTGCCCGACCCGTCGGGTCTTCGCCAGTCGGCGGATCCGCGCCACCACGTCGTGCGACGTCATGCCGCCGGGCTTGTCGACCACGATCAGACCATCGGTGCTCACGTCGGCCAAGCCTGCCAGATGGCACCCACCCGGCGGTGCGTGGGCGGGCCGCGCGTGACCCGGACGACCGGCGGCGTCGGTGGGGAACCTCAGCGGACCGCGCCGGTCACCGCCCACCTGCCGTTGCGCAGTCGTAGCAGCAGGGCGACCAGCCGGATCACCACGAACAGGGTCAGCCCGGCCCAGATGCCGCCCAGCCCGAGGTCGAGCGCGTACGCCAGCCAGATGACCGGCAGGAAGCCGCCGAGCGCCGCCACGATGGTGAGGTTGCGCAGGTAGCGCACGTCGCCCGCGCCGATCAGCACGCCGTCGAGGGCGAACACCACCCCGGCCAACGGCAGCATGGCGACGAACCACGGCCACGCGACCAGGGCCTGCTCGCGTACCCCCTGATCGGAGCTGAACCACGACGGCACGACGCCCACGCCGGCGGCGACGACGAGCGCGAAGCCCACGCCGCAGATGCCGCCGAGCAGCCCGACGCGGCGGGCGAGCGCTCGCGCCGCCGTGTCGTCGCCGGCCCCGAGCGCGGCGCCGACCAGCGACTGCGCGGCGATCGCGAGGGCGTCGAGCACCAGCGCGGTGAAGAACCAGAGTTGCAGGGCGATCTGGTGCGCCCCGACGGCGGCGGCCCCGAAGCGGGCGGCGACGGCGGTCGCGGACAGGAAGCTGGCCTGGAACGCCAGCCCCCGGATCAGCAGGTCCCGGCTGAGCACCAGTTGTTGGCGGATCACGCCGGGTCGGGGCCGCAGCGACACCCGCTCGGCGACCAGGGCGGCGGCGAAGAGCACCCCGCAGAGCGTCTGCGCGACGACGTTGGCCACCGCCGAGCCGACCAGACCCAGCCCGACGGGGTAGACGAGCAGCGGGCAGAGCAGCGCGGAGAGCAGGTTGGGGCCGAGCACGAAGTACAGCGGGCGGCGGGCGTCCTGCACACCGCGCAGCCAGCCGTTGCCGGCGGCGGCGAGCAGCAGGCCGGGGGCGCCGAGGGCCGCGATCCGCAGCCATTCGGCGGCGGCGTCGGCCACGTCGCCACCACCTCCGGCGAGGGTACGCGCCAGCGCGCCCCCGCCGATCTGCATGCCGACGGCGATCAGCAGACCGACACCGAGGGCCAACCAGGACGACTGGACGCCTTCGGCGACCGCGGCTGCCCGGTCGCCCGCCCCGAAACGGCGGGCGGCGCGGCCCGTGGTGCCGTACGCGACGACGGTGCCCACCCAGGCGGTGAGCGTCATGACCGTGCCACCGACGGCGAGCGCGGCGAGCGGCACCCGGCCGAGGTGACCGACCACGGCGGTGTCGACGAGCACGTAGAGCGGCTCGGCGGCGAGCACCACGAGCGCCGGCAGGGCCAGGCTGGCGATCCGCCGGGGCGAGGCGGATCGGTCGGTGGCGGCGGCGGTCTGCGTCATCGCCGCCGATCCTGGCACGAGCCCAGTAAGGATCGCAATCCCGCCGAGCACTTACCTGGGCGGTGCACCCCTTCGGCGGGTGTTCGTCGCCCTGTTCAGGGGCTTTGGAGCTGATGTCGTAGACGAATCACGCCGGCCGGGAAGGCCCGAACGGCTCGCGAACGTGATGTCGCAGACGATTCAGCTCCAAAGGTGAACCAGGAGACGTCCGGCTCCTCCGACCGCCCCGACCCGAGGGGTCAGCGCCGGACGGGTCGGATCACTGGCGGGTGTCCATCGACGTCTGCAGCGCGCGGCGGGCCTGCTCGCGGGCGTCGTCGGTGGTGGTCTCGGGCTTGGGCTTGTTCGGCATGGTGGCGCTCCTCATTCCAGGGCGGGAGCCGCCGACACGCGGCGACCCTCACGGGCGGTCGTGCTGAGCGCCCCACGGCGGTCCGGGGTTACCGGAGCAGCCGACTGGGCAGCGTGAGCCCGGGTCGATCCGACCCTGGAGGGAGGCAGCGCGGGGTGTGGCACCACCGCCCATGACCTGCACCGTCAGGCGGCACCGGCCTTCTCCCAAGTTATCGTTCAGGTCCACATGCTGCTCAGGGTTCCCGCCATCTGGACAGTCGCCAACCCGGCTCAGCGGGCCAGGAAGTGCCAGCCCAGCCACCACCAGAACCCGAACAGACCGATCCGGCCCACCGGCACCGAACCGACCTCGTAGCGCATCACGTACGCGCAGACCTCGCCCAGTGTGGGGATGCGGGACCCCTCGCGCCGAGCCATCCACTCGACCACCGCGAAGAGGACCAGTGCGGTCAGGAACCCGCCGATCGCGAGCGCTCGCATCATCGCCGCACCAGCCCCCAGAACGCGCCCAACCAGGCGAACCAGACCGCCGAGCGGGTCAGGTGGTCCTCCAGGAGAGGATCGGCCAGCCGGGAGAAGGTGGGGAAGTCGTCGCCGGCGGCCATCACGAAGGTCGCGCCCTCGAAGACGCCGAAGACCACCACCGGAACCGCCCACCAGGCCGCCCCCGCGCCCAGCCGGCGCGGCGCGGGCCGGCGGGGCACCCGGTTGCTCAGACCGAGCCAGATCAGCACCCCACCCGTGCCGAGGGTGAACAGATTCGCCTCGGTCGAGAAGGACGCGAACCGGCCACCGACGAGCGACAGGCAGACGAGGACGGGAACGGAGACGGCGGGCCGGTCCCAGGCTCGGGGGGCCTCCACGGTGAGGTCGTGCGGCTGCTCCATCCCGCGATTCTTCCCGGTATCACGGAGCGCGGGAAGACCAACACTCCCCGGAGCTGACCCTGATCTTCCGGACCGACAGCTCGATGGCCGGCGCGGGCGGCGTCAGCCGATCAGCGCGTCGTCCAACTGCCGGCGAATCGACTCGACCACCTGCTCGACGGTGCCCCGACCGGTGAACCCGGCCGCGAACGTGTGGCCGCCACCGCCGAGCGCGACCGCGACCCGACTGACGTCCACCGCACCCTTGCTGCGCATCGACACCGCCCACTCGGTGGGCGTCGTCTGCTTCACCACACAGCTCACGTCCGCCTCGGCGGTGCAGCGCACCGAGTCGATGAGCGCCTCCAGCACGTACGGCCGCTGGTCGTGCCGAGCCAGGTCGTCAAGCGTGGCGAAGGTCCAGACCAACCCACGGCCCCCGGCGGCGGCCGGCTCCAACTCGGCCCGGCCCATCACCTCACCGAAGAGGCGGACCGCGCCGAAGGGCCGGGTGTCGAAGACCCGCCGGGAGATGTCCCCGGGCGAGATGCCGGTCGCCAGCAACCGGGCGGCCATCTGGTGCACCGCCGGAGTGGTCGCCTCGAACCGGAACGAGCCGGTGTCCGTGGTCAGCGCCGTGTAGAGGCACTCGGCGATGGCCTGGTCCACCACCACGCCGAGCCGGTCCAGCAGCTTCTCGGCCACCACCGACGTGGCCGCCGCACCCGGCTCGACGAGGTTGACCGTGCCGAAACCGGGGTTGGAGGCGTGGTGGTCAAGCACCAGCGCCGCGCCCGCCGACGACAACCGCCCGGCCAACGCGCCGAGGCGCGACTCGCTCGCCGCGTCGAAGCAGATCACCAGATCGGGCGCCGGATCGGCGGCGTCCGCCGGGACCAGCAGGTCCAGTCCGGGCAGCCCACGGAACGGCTCCGGCACCTCCGGAGGCCCGGGAAAGGTCGCCTGGAGGTCGCGTACGCCGAGCTGCCGCAGGCCCAGACCGAAGCCGAGCATGCTGCCCAGCGCGTCACCGTCCGGGTTGACGTGGCAGATCAGCAGCACCCGGCCGGTCGGCGGGAGATCCCGCACCAACGCCTCGGCCGCGGCCCAGGCCGCCTCGGCGGGACCGAGCCCGGCTGCCCCGGCGAGCGGGGCGCTGGCGGTGCTGGTCACCGCGTGTCCCCACCCCGCGGGGTCTCCTTGACGTCGGTGGCCTCGTCCGTCTCGTCGTCCTCGTCGTCCACCCGGTACGGCTGGGCCTCGCCCGCGTACTTCGCCTGGGCGGCGAGCCGCTGCACCTCGGCGTCGGCGTTGCGGGCCGCGGCGAGCAGGTCGTCGATGTGCTTGACCTGGTCCTGTACGTCGTCGAGGACGAACGTGAGGGTCGGCGAGTGGCGCAGACCGAGGGCCTTGCCGACGGTGCTGCGCAGCATCCCCTTGGCGCTCTCCAGCGCCGCGGCGGTGTCCGCCTGGGCCACCGAGTCACCGAGCACCGTGTAGAACACCGTCGCGTCGCGCAGGTCAGCGGTGATCCGGGCATCGGTGATGGTGATCATCCCGAGCCGCGGGTCCTTGATCTGGCTCCGCACCACCGACGCGACCAGCTCGCGCACCCGTTCCGCGTGCCGGCGTACCTTGGCCGGATCAGACATCTCGCCACCTCCACGGCGTCCTGCTCCCGGTCGACCCGGCGCCCGTAGGCCACCGGCCGACCGGCCAACATCTCGAACACTACCTTCGTGGCCGCTCCGGTCGCCCGGCACAGCCAGCACCACGGTCAGTCGTCGTCCACGCCGTAGAGCCGGCGTCGAACCGACAGCAACTCGACCTCGGGGCGGCCGGCCACCAGGCGCTCACAGGAGTCGAGCACCTCGCGGACGTGCGCCGTCTCGGCGGCCACCACGGCCACCGCAAGCTGCGCTCGACCGTGCAGGTCGAGCGCACCCACCTCGGCGACCGAGACCTCGAAGCGGCGCAGCGCCGCCACGATCGGCCGTACATATGATCTCTTGGCTTTGAGCGACCGGGAGTCGCCCGGCAGCAGCAGGTCGAAGACCGCGGTTCCGGTGAACATCGCTCCGGACGATACCGGCATCCCACCCCGCATGATCAAGGGGTTTACGCCGGTCGGCGTAAACCCCTTGATCAGCGTGTCACTGCCGGATCAGGCGCGAACCTTCTCCCGCATCTCGAAGGTCTCGATGACGTCGCCGACCTGGACGTTGTTGTAACCACCCAGGGTCAGACCGCACTCGAAGCCCTCGCGGACCTCGGTGGCGTCGTCCTTGAACCGCTTGAGCGAGGTGATCGTGAGGTTGTCCGCCACGACCGTCCCGTCCCGAAGCAGTCGAGCCTTCGCGTTGCGTCGGATGATGCCCGACCGGACGATGCAGCCGGAGATGTTGCCGATC
The DNA here is from genome assembly GCF_053605225.1 of Micromonospora sp. NPDC003944. NCBI lineage: Bacteria > Bacillati > Actinomycetota > Actinomycetes > Micromonosporales > Micromonosporaceae > Micromonospora > Micromonospora sp. NPDC003944. The sequence continues at coordinate 7,052 of NZ_JBSGIV010000093.1, read as the reverse complement.
TTGGACGAGCGGAACACGTCGCGGATCTCCGCGGTGCCCAGCTCGGCCTCCTCGTACTCCGGCTTGAGCAGGCCCTTGAGCGCTGCCTCGATCTCCTCGATGGCCTGGTAGATGACGGTGTAGTACCGGATCTCCACGCCCTCGCGGTCGGCCATCTCACGGACCTTGTTGGAGGCCCGCACGTTGAAGCCGATGATCGTGACCGGCTCGGACGAGGCGCTCGCGAGCATGACGTTGCTCTCGGTGATCGCGCCGACGCCCCGGTCGAGGACCTTGAGCTGGACCTCCTCGGGGATGTCGAGGTTGAACAGCGCGTCCTCCAGGGCCTCCACCGAACCGGAGACATCGCCCTTGAGGATGAGGTTGAGCGAGGTCTTCTCGCCCTCCTTGAGCTGCTCCATGAGCGTCTCGAGGGTGGCCCGACCACGGGAGTTGGCGAATGCCGCCGCCCGCCGCCGTGCCTGTCGCTGCTCGGCGATCTGTCGCACCGTACGGTCGTCCGCCGCGGCGAGGAACGTGTCACCCGCACCGGGCGGCGCGGTCAGACCCAGCACCATGACCGGACGCGCCGGCCCAGCCTCGGAGAGCTGGTTGCCGTTCTCGTCGAGCATGGCCCGGACCCGGCCGTGCGCCCCACCGGCGACGATCGAGTCGCCCGCCCGCAGGGTGCCCTTCTGCACCAGCACCGTCGCCACCGCACCGCGGCCCTTGTCCAGGTGCGCCTCGATGGCCACACCCTGCGCCGGCCCGTCGATCGGAGCGGTCAGCTCCAGCGACGCGTCGGCGGTCAGCAGGACGGCCTCGAGCAGCTCCTCGATGCCGATGCCGGGCTTGGCGGCCACGTTGACGAACATGGTCTCGCCGCCGTACTCCTCGGCGACCAGGCCGTACTCGGTCAGCTGCTGGCGGACCTTGTCCGGGTTGGCGTCCGGCTTGTCGACCTTGTTGACCGCGACCACGATCGGCACGTCGGCCGCCTTGGCGTGGTTCAACGCCTCGATGGTCTGCGGCATCACGCCGTCGTCGGCCGCGACCACCAGGATCACGATGTCCGTCACCTGGGCGCCACGAGCACGCATGGCGGTGAACGCCTCGTGACCCGGGGTGTCGATGAAGGTCACCGCGCGGTCCACACCATCGTGCGGAACGTGCACCTGGTACGCACCGATGTGCTGGGTGATGCCACCCGCCTCACCGGCGACGACGTTCGCCTTGCGGATGGCGTCGAGCAGCTTGGTCTTACCGTGGTCGACGTGACCCATGACGGTCACCACCGGCGCACGGCTGACCAGACGCTCCTCGGCCACCTCCGCGTCGAGGTCGATGTTGAACTGCGCGAGCAGCTCGCGGTCCTCGTCCTCCGGGCTGACGATCTGGATGTCGAAGCCCAGGTGCTCACCCAGCAGCTGCAGGGTGTCGTCGGAACAGGACTGGGTCGCGGTGACCATCTCGCCCAGGTTGAACATCTCCTGGACCAGCGAACCCGGGTTGGCGTTGATCTTGTCGGCGAAGTCCGACAGCGAGGCGCCACGGGAGAGCCGGACGACCTGACCCTGACCCCGGGGAGCACCCGAGCTCATGGTCGGAGCCGACAGGTTGTCGAACTCCTGTCTGCGCTGCTTCTTGGACTTGCGACCGCGCGTCGGCCGGCCACCCGGACGCCCGAAGGCACCCGCGGCACCGCCGCCACGGCCACGACCACCGGCACCGGGACGACCGCCACCGCCGGCCGGAGCACCCGGGCGGAAACCGCCACCGGGAGCACCGCCACCGCCGCCGGGACCGCCACGGTAGCCACCGCCACCGCCGGCACCCGCGCCGCCACCGGGACCGCCGCGGTAACCGCCACCGCCACCGGCGCCACCGCCGGGACCGCCACGGAAACCGCCACCGCCACCGGGGCGACCAGCGCCGCCACCGGGACGACCAGCGCCACCGGGGCCGGGACGACCGGCAGCCGGACGCTGGCTCGGCATGGACGCCGGGCTGGGCCGCGGCGGCATGGAGTTCGGGCTCGGCCGCGGCGGCATGCCCGCCGGGGTGTTGGGCCGAGGGCCACCCGCACCGGCGGCCGGGGGCCGCTGCTGCTGGCCACCCTGGATGCCGAACGGGTTGTTACCGGCACCGCGCGCCGGCGGGCGACCGCCCGGCCGGGCACCCGGACCGGGTGCCGGGGTGCTCGGACGAGCTGCCGGCGAACCGGGACGGGGCGGCATCGCCGCGGGACCCGGCCGGGGGCCGGGACGGTTGCCACCCTCTGCCGGAGGCTCCCGGCGGACGGGGTTTTCCCGCTGCTGCTGGCGGGCGGCCTGGGCGGCCTTGACCGCGGCCTCCTGCTCAGCCTTCAGCGCGGCGGCACGCGCCTCCGCGGCCGCCACCTCGATGTCGTGGGCACTCGCCGGCTTGGCGACCGGGGTCGCCGACTGCGGCGCGCCGGGCACCGGCCCCTTGGGCTTCGGACCGGGCGTCGGCGCGGCCGGCCGCCGAGGCGGCATCGGCTTGGCCGAGACCCGGGGCGCACCCGGGGTCGGGGTTGGTGTCGGGGTCGGGGTGGAAGCCGGCGTCGACGCGGGCGCCGACGGGGCGGCGGCCGGAGCCGGGGCACCGGCGGACGCGACGAATGCGTTACGCAGCCGCCGGGCGACGGGCGCCTCGACGGTGCTGGACGCGGACTTCACGAACTCGCCCATTTCCTTCAGCTTGGCGAGAACGGTCTTACTCTCGACCCCGAGCTCTTTTGCAAGCTCGTGTACGCGGGCCTTGCCTGCCACTGCACTCCTCACTCCGAGGTCGTGCGGGCAGCACCCGCAGCGACCTCACTCGTGCACTTGAAGCCTGGTCATTTCAGGGACTTCATCGTGTGCTCATGTCGGTCGTCCTACCCTGCTAGCGACCCTCGCCCGGTCGGGCTGACCGGACGTAGTGGTTGGCGCATCGACGTGCTCCGCCAGCGCACCGTGGTCGAGGACCTCGGTGCTGCGCAGCGCACGCCCAAAGGCGCGGCGCCGCACCGCCAGCGCGAAGCAGGCCGGATCCGGGTGCATGTTCGCTCCCCGACCCGGCAGCCTGCGGAGCGGATCAGGCCGGAGGCTGTGACCAGCCTCGTCCCTGACCGCGACGATCCGCAGCAATTCGCTGGCCGGCGCACGTTGCCGACAACCCACACAGGTGCGTTCCGGCGTTGTGCGTCGTACCACTGGAAGAAGTCTACCCCTAGCTGCCCGAGATCGCGCCGCCCGGCTCCCGCACGTGATCAGTCACCCCACGCGCGGCCGGCGCGGTCTGCTCCGCGTCGGAGCGGATGTCGATCCGCCAACCGGTCAATCGGGCCGCGAGTCGGGCATTCTGCCCCTCCCGACCGATCGCGAGCGAGAGCTGGAAGTCGGGAACCGTCACCCGGGCGGCTCTGCCGGCCAGGTCGACCACCTCGACCCGCAGCGCCTTCGCGGGCGACAACGCGTTGCCGACGAAGGTGGCCGGGTCGTCCGACCAGTCGATGATGTCGATCTTCTCACCGTGCAGCTCGCTCATCACGGCACGTACCCGCTGACCCATCGGGCCGATGCAGGCGCCCTTGGCGTTCACCCCGGGGGTGGTGGAGCGGACGGCGATCTTCGTGCGATGGCCCGCCTCACGGGCGATCGCGCCGATCTCCACGGTGCCGTCGGCGATCTCCGGCACCTCCAGGGCGAAGAGCTTCTTGACCAGCGCCGGGTGCGACCGGGACAGGGTGATCTGCGGCCCGCGCATGCCCTTGGCCACGTGCACCACGACACAGCGGACCCGCTCACCGTGCGCGTACCGCTCACCGGGCACCTGCTCGGACTGCGGCAGCACGCCCTCGAGCTTGCCCAGGTCGACGCTGACGATGCCCTTCTCGGTACGCGTCTCGTGCGCCTGCACCACGCCGGTGACCAGGTCACCCTCGCGGCCCACGTACTCACCGAAGTGCACCTCGTCGGTGGCCTCCCGCAAGCGCTGGAGGATCACCTGCTTGGCGGTCATGGCGGCGATCCGGCCGAAGTCGTGCGGGGTGTCGTCCCACTCCCGCACCAGACTGCCGTCGGAGTCCATCTCCTGTGCGTACACCAGGGCGGCGCCCGACTTGCGGTCGATCTCCACCCGGGCGTGCGGCTCGGCCCCGTCGGTGTGCCGGTAGGCGGTCAGCAACGCGGTCTCGATCGCCGCGAGGATCGTGTCGAACGGGATCTCCCGCTCGCGCTCGAGTGCGCGCAGCGCCGCGAGGTCGATGTTCACCTCTCCTCGTCCTCCACATCATCTTCGTCGTCGATGTCGTCTGAATCGTCGATCTCGTCGGAATCATCCGCGTCGTCGAACTCGTCGTCCGGCTCACCGAGCTCGGCGAGCCGGGTGAACTCGACCTGCACGCGGCCGGGGCCCAGCTGGGCGTACGTCCAGGTGGCGCGGCCGGCGTCGGTCTCCAGGTGCACGCTCTCGTCGTCGGCCGCGACCACCCGGCCGGTCAGCTGGCGGTCACCCGCGGGCTGCTCGCCCCGCTGGCCGGGCAGCGCGGCCGCGCCCCGGACGGTCACCTTCACCAGTCGCCCCACGTTGCGACGCCAGTGGCGGGGCAGGGTGAGCGGCCGGTCGACGCCGGGCGAGCTGACCTCGAGCTGGTACTCGCCGGCGACGATGTCGCCGCCGGTCTCCTCCGCGGCGTCAAGCGCGGCCGAGACCGCGCGTGAGACGTCGGCGACGGCGTCCAGGTCGATCCCGCCGTCGGTGTCCACCATCACCCGCACCACGTGCCGGCGGCCGGCCCGGGAGACCGACAGGTCCTCCAGGTCGTAGCCGGCGTCGTTGACCACCGGCTCGATCACGGCTCGCAGTCGGGCCCGCCGCGCGGCGAGGTCACCGCCGCGGGGACCCGCGGCGTCGCGGGGTCGACCCGTCGGCCTGGTGGCACGGCCACGCTGCGTCATCTCCGCACCCTCTCCCTGGTCGACGGTGCCGGTCGTCCCGCCATGCCGGCACGCCACCGGAGTGGACACGCCGGTGGTTGCGCAGAGCGTAACGCGCCTGCCCGGCGGCGGGCCGGGCGGCGCACCGACGCCGGTGCCCCCCGGACCGGCGCGCATGGTGTTGACTTGGCCGGTGGGGATCGGCAGAACGACACAGCGCGACCAAGCATCCGGACATTCCCGGCGAAAGCTCCTGGGTGCCGGGGTGCTGGTGGTGCTCGGCGGCGCCATGGCGCCGCTGACCGGCTGTGATCTTTTCGACCGCGACGACCAACCCGCCCCACCGCCCGACCCGCTGCGGCCGATGGTGGACGAGTCACTGGCGCTCGCCGCCGCGTACCGGGCGAACGCGACAGCCCATCCCGAGCTGGCCGACCGGCTCACCCCCATCGCCGAGACGCACACCGCGCACGCCACCGAACTGGCCAGGGTGATCGGCGTGACCCTGCCGTCGGCGGCCTCCGCCGCCCCGACCACCGCACCGGCGGCCGACCCGACCGGCGCGCGCGCCGCTCTGCGGGCACTGGAGAAGACCGCCCAGCAGTCCGCCACCGCCGCCTGCGCCGCGGCACCCGCCGAACGGGCGGCGCTGCTCGGGTCGATCGTCGCCGCCCGGGCCACCCACCAGGAGGCACTGAAGTGAGGCAGCCGTCCGCCGAGGAGGCGCTCGCCTCTGCCCTGTCCGCCGAGTACGCAGCCATCTACGCCTACGGGCGGATCGGCGTCCGGCTCAACGGCGCGGCGCGGGACGCCGCCCGCCAGGCCGAGGCCGCCCACCGCCGTCGACGCGACGCGCTGGTGGTGCAGCTCACCGCTTCCGGCGGCGTCATCCCGCCGGACCGCGCCGGGTACGCCCTGCCGTTCCCGGTCACCGACCGGGCGAGCGCGCTGCGGCTCGCCGCCGAGGTGGAGGAGCGGACGGCCGCGCACTGGCGGGCCGCCCTCGCGTCCACCACGGGCGCCGACCGGGACCAGGCGTTGGCCGCCCTCGTCGAGTACGCCGTGCGGGCCACCCGGTGGCGCAAGACGGCCGGTCAGACCCCGCTGACCGTCCCGTTCCCCGGTCGCCCGACCTGAGCCGGCCCGCTCCGGTTGCGGTCCGCATACCAGGTATGCATACTCCGATGCCATGTCCATCCGTCACGGGTTGCTCGCCCTGCTCGAACGCGGCCAGATGTACGGCTACCAGCTGCGCGCCGCGTTCGAGGAGTCGACCGGCTCGACCTGGCCGCTGAACATCGGGCAGGTCTACACCACGCTGTCCCGGTTGGAACGGGACGGTCTGGTGCGCCCGCTGCCGGAGAGCGAGGCCGGGCAGCGCCCGTACGAGATCACCGACGCCGGCCGGGCGGACCTGGCGCTGTGGTTCGCCACCCCGATCAGCCGTACCGACCGGCCCCGTGACGAGCTGGCGATCAAGCTGGCGCTGGCGCTGACCACCCCCGGGGTCGACGTCCGGTCGGTGGTGCAGGCCCAACGCAGCGCGACGATGAGGGCCCTGCAGGAGTTGACCCGGTTGAAGTACGGCAGCAACCGGCCGGAGGACCTGCCCTGGCGCCTCGTACTGGACTCGATGGTGTTCCAGGCCGAGGCGGAGGTGCGCTGGCTGGACCACTGCGAGACCAGCCTGGTGCGGCACCAGCCCAGCGGCCCGGCGCCTCCCGTCGCCCGCCCCGGTGCCGCCGAGGCGGGTGACGCGGCCCGGTGGGCCGGCGAGGAGGCGCGACGGTGAGCGGGTCGGACGACGCGGTGCTGGACCTCCGCGCCGTCCACCGAACCCACGGGAGCGGGCCGGCCGCGGTGCACGCGCTACGCGGTGTCAGCCTGGTCGTCCGGCCCGGCGAGCTGGTCGCCGTGATGGGGCCGTCCGGCTCGGGGAAGTCGACCCTGCTGGCCCTCGCCGGTGGGCTGGACCGTCCGACCCGCGGCGAGGTCCGGGTCGAGGGGCAACCGCTGGGGGTGCTGGACCGCCGCGGCAGCCCCGGGTCCACTCCTGGGCCGACCAGTCGTACTCGATGAGGTCCACCGGGTCTTCGGCGCGCGGCCCGACCACGCCGGCGAACGCCTCCA
>NZ_JBSGIV010000092.1:0-20541 GCF_053605225.1 Micromonospora sp. NPDC003944 | reverse complement strand
CCGACTGCTGCCCGCGCTGGTGCTCGGCCCGGTGGCCGGCGTCTTCGCCGACCGGTTCGACAGGCGCTGGACGATGGTCATCTGTGACCTGCTGCTCGTCGGCACCCGCACCCCCGTGCGGGCGGCGCCACCCCGTCTGTGCCCCGTGCGGCTGTTTCGGGATGCCGTGCAGGGGCGGCGGGTAGGGTCCGGAGGTGGTGGGACGACGGCGGTGGGGGGCGAGATGCGGGATCTCCGGTTCAAGATGATCATGGCGTTGAACGCCGCCGACCTGGGCGACCCGATCTGCGAGCAGGTGGCCGAGATCTGTGCCGAGATCGCCGAGCAGCACTGCGCCGAGTTCGGCCACACACCGCAGGTGCGGACCGGCGAGATCGCCGAGTTGGCCACCGGCGAGCCGGCCCTGACCTGGGCGCCGTCGACCCCCGACGCCGGGCAGCGTGCCTGGTGACCGCGTCCGCCCCCGCTGTCGACATCCGCCGTGCCGATGACCGCTTCGCCACCCGGATCTCCTGGCTGGACTCCAAGCACTCCTTCTCGTTCTCCCGGCACTACGACCCGGCCAACACCCACCACGGCCTGCTGCTCGTCAACAACGACGACGTGGTCCGACCGGGAGCCGGCTTCGAGACCCACCCGCACCAGGACATGGAGATCGTGACCTGGGTGTTGCGCGGCTCCCTGGTGCACCAGGACTCCACCGGGCACTCAGGGGTGATCTACCCGGGTCTGGCCCAGCGGATGAGCGCCGGCACCGGCATCCTGCACTCGGAGAAGAACGACGCCTGGCGGCTCGACAACCAGGAGCCGCACAGCGACCCGGTGCACTTCGTGCAGATGTGGGTGCTCCCCGACGAGCAGGGCGTCGATCCCGGCTACGAGCAGCTGGAGATCGAGGACGAGCTGCTGCGCGGCGGCTTGATGCCGATCGCCTCCGGGATGGACCGCTACGACGGCGCCTCCGCGATCCGGATCCGCAACAGGTACGCGACCCTGCACGCCGCCCGTCTCACCCCCGGCGCCGAGGTCACCATTCCCGACGCCCCCTACGTGCACCTCTACGTGCCCGACGGCACGGTCACCCTGGAGGGCAGCGGCCCGCTCGGCAGTGGCGACGCCGCCCGGCTCACCATGACCGGTGGCCGCCGGGTCACCGCCGACGAACCGGCCGAGATCCTGGTCTGGGAGATGCACGCCACGGTCGCCTGACCGCTGCCCGCCTCGGGAGCACCCGTCGGGCTCACCTGATCGTGCGCGAACATGGATGTAGTGGCCTCCCACCTGGGAAGGCCACTACATCATGGATCGAGCACGATCAGGTGGTGGTGCGGGGTTGGCGCGGACTACGCCGGGGACTCGGCGCGGTCGGCGGCCCAGGTGGTGTGGAACGAGCCCTCGCGGTCCACCCGCTGGTAGGTGTGCGCGCCGAAGTTGTCCCGCAGACCCTGGATCAGCGCGGCGGGCAGCCGCTCCGCGCGCAACGCGTCGAAGTACGCAAGCGACGACGAGAACGCGGGCGTCGGCACGCCGGCCCGGGTCGCGTCGGCCACCACCCGCCGCCAGCTCGGCACGCCGGCGCTGACCGCCTCGGCGAAGTACGGTGCCACCAGCAGCGTCGGGAGGTCGGGCTGCTCGTCGTACGCCTCGCGGATCCGGTTGAGGAAGCGGGCCCGGATGATGCAGCCGCCCCGCCAGATGGTCGCGGTGCCGCCGAGGTCGATGTCCCAGTTGTATTCCTGGCTGCCCGCGCGGATGTGGTCGAAGCCCTGCGCGTACGCGACGATCTTGGAGGCGAGCAGCGCCCGGCGGACGTCCTCGACGAAGGTTTCCCGGTCGCTGACCTGCCACTTCTCACCCGCGTCGGGGAACGCCCGGCGGGCCGCCTCGCGCTGGTCGACATGCCCGGAGAGCGAGCGGGCGAAGGTCGCCTCGGCGATTCCGGTGATCGGAATGCCCAGGTCCAGAGCGCTCTGCACGGTCCACCGGCCGGTGCCCTTCTGCTCGGCCCGGTCCTGCACGACGTCCACGAAGGACCGGCCGGTCGCCGCATCGGTGTGCGCGAGCACGTCGGCGGTGATCTCGATGAGGAACGACTCCAGCTCGCCGCTGTTCCACTCGCGGAAGATCTCCGCGATCTCGGCCGGCGTCGCGTCCAGGCCGGCCCGGAGCAGGTCGTACGCCTCGGCGATGAGCTGCATGTCGGCGTACTCGATGCCGTTGTGCACCATCTTGACGAAGTGCCCGGCGCCGTCCGGCCCGACGTGCGTGCAACACGGCACGCCGTCCACCTGGGCGGCGATCTTCTCGAACATCGGCCCGAGCTTCGCGTACGACTCGGCGGAGCCGCCCGGCATGATGCTCGGCCCGCGCAGCGCGCCCTCCTCGCCACCGGAGACGCCGGTGCCGCTGAAGTGCAGGCCCTGCGCCCGCAGTGCCTCCTCGCGACGGCGGGTGTCGGCGAAGTGGGCGTTGCCGCAGTCGACGATGATGTCGCCCTCGTCCAGCAGGGGCACCAGCTCGTCGATCACCGCGTCGGTGGGCGCGCCGGCCTTGACCATGACGATGACCGCGCGGGGTCGCTCCAGGGACGCCACGAAGTCGGCCATCGTCTCGCCCGGCACGAACGTGCCCTCGTCGCCGTGCTCGGCGACCAGGCTGCGGGTGCGCTCCGGCGAGCGGTTGTGCACTGCCACCGTGAAGCCGTTGCGAGCCAGGTTGCGGGCCACGTTGCGGCCCATCACCGCCAGCCCGGTCACACCGATCTGTGCCCTCGCCTGATCAGCCATTCGTGCCGCCACCTCTCGTCACACCACTATCAGCGTTTGGAAACTTACCGTGATGTGAGCCGATACGGACCAGTGACCGACGTCCCGTTACTGCACGTAGTGCCCGCGTTGCCGATGGCGGCTCGGGCTTCCGGCAGGGGTCGGTGAGCTCCGCGCAGGGAAACCTGTCGTCATTGCCTGCCGCGTACGTCAGCCTTCGGCGAGACGGGCTTCGATTCGGGCGATCTTCCCGGTGAGCGCGTCGGTGACCCCGGGACGGACGTCGGCCTTGAGCACCACACTCACCCGGGGCGCCTGCGCGGCGACCACGTCGACCGCCTGCTTCACCACCGCCATCACCTCGTCCCACTCGCCCTCGATGGTGGTGAACATGGCATCGGTCCGGTTGGGCAGGCCCGATGCCCGAACCACCCGTACCGCCTCGGCGACGAGGTCACCCACCGAGTCGTCCCCGCCGAGCGGGGTGATCGAGAACGCGATCAGCATGTGCCGATCGTGCCAGTAAATCGGGTGCGCGTCCGCTCTGGCGGCGGTTAGGGTACGGCCATGCGTTACTGACGCCCCACCTTCCGAGCCGGCCCGCCGCCCCCGCGCCGCGGTCCGTGCGCTCGCGGGCGTCCCGCAGGTCCCCTCCGCCGTTTGGCGGCGCTGGCTGTGTCCGACCCCGGCGAGCAGTCCCTTCCCTGTTCGGCCGTCGCATCGCGGCGGTCACCAGCCGATCCGACCGACCGCCGACGCGCGGGACCGGCCAGTCGGTCGGCACCGAAGGAGCCCCGGATGCCTGCCAGGCGTAACCCGAAGAAGACCCGTACCCCGAGAGCGACGCCCCGCGTCGTCGACCCGGCGGCTGTCCTCCCCGCCCTCGACCTCCCGGTCGATCCGGCCCTGCCGGCAGCACTTGCGGGACCGGCGGCCGTGGCCGATCCGGCGCTGCCGGCGGCGCTGGTCGATCCGGCGCTGCCGGCCGTGCTGGCGGGACCGGCGGCTCTGGCCGGGCCGGAGGTGCCGACGCTGCCGGCGGCTGTCCCGGACGAGGTGGCGCCACCTGTCGACGTGCCGGCAGCGGTCGACGCGCCGACGGTGGGAGAGCTGCCGAAGCCCACCGGACGACCGACGGCACCAACTGCCGGCCCGCCGCAGGGCGGCGGCAAAGGCTCCGCCGGCGGCCGTTCCCAGCAGGCCGGTCAGGCCCGCCGCTACGCCTTCCGCCGCAGCTAGAGAGCCACCCCGGCCCTCGCCCCTCGTTCCGTCGATCTTGCACTTTCTGTCCCCCGCAGCACCGACAAACCGGGATGAATGAACGACAGAAACTGCAAGATCGACGGCGATGGGGCGGGGCCGGTGCGGGGCAGGGGGGCCGGGCTGGGTGGTGACAGCAACATCAGGGATGTAGTGGCCTCCGACGCCACCGAGACCACTAGATCCCTGATGTTGTGCGGATCTCGCCACCGGGCGGCGCGGGGCCGGGGCTTCGGGTCAGCTGATCAGGGGGCGGAAGGTGCCGAGGAGGATGCTCGTGGTCAGGGCCGCTCCGGCCAGGACTGCCGCGCCGGTGATGAGGAGCGCGTCGGCGCTTGTGAAGTGTTGGCGGCGGGCGACGGTCCGGGGTGTGCCGGCGTCGAAGCCACGCGCGTCCATGGCCACCGCCAGCCGCGTGCCTCGACGGATCGCCCCGACCAGCAGCGCGAACGCGGTGGAGGTGAACAGCCGCAGCTTCGCCACCGGGTTGCGTCCCGCGTCCACACCCCGCGCGCGCCGCGCCATGCTGATCATCTGCCACTCCTGACCGAGCAGCGGCACCAGTCGGAACGCCGCGAGCGCCCCGATCGCGAAGCGGGCCGGCGCCTTGGCGTTCTGGATCAACGAGTCGGCCAGGTCGGTCGGGTCGGTGGTTGCGAAGACGATCACGCCGGGCAGCGCCACCGCGAACACCCGCAGCACCAGGCCGAGCGCGGTGAGCAGCACGCCGGTGGTCACCAGCACCGGCCCGACGTCGAGCAGGACCCGACCGGATCGGTCGGCGGCGAACAGCACCAGAGTGACCAGGATGCCGGCGGCGCTGAGCAGCAGCGGCAGGGCCCGCCGGGCCAGCACCCGGTAGCGGATGCCGAACAGCGGCAGGACTGCCAGTTCGAGGGCGATGGCGATCGCGGGGGCCACCGGGTCGAGGGTCGCCAGGAGGGTGAACGAGAAGACAAGTGCGGCGGCGACCTTCGCCACCGGGTTGCGACGTGCCAACGGCGCGTCCGGCGCGGCGACCGGCTCGATGCTGATCATCGCTGGTCGTCCGGGGCGCGTCGCAGGGTGACGGTGCGGTCGGCGAGCGCGGCGACGAAGTCCGCGTCGTGGGTGACCGTGACGACGCCGTGGCCGTCGTCGCGCAGGTCGGCGAAGAGGTCGACAAGCTCCCGCCAGGTCCGCCGGTCCTGGCCGAAGGTGGGTTCGTCGCAGATCAACAGGCGTGGCGCGGTGGCCAGGGCCGTCGCCACGCTCAGCCGCCGCGCCTCGCCACCCGAGAGGGTGTACGGGTTGGCAGCGGCGAGCCGGGCCAGCCGCAGCCGTTCCAGTAGCCCGGCCACGGTCTCCTTGACGGCAGCCTCGGGTTGGCCGGTCCGGCGTGGGCCGAGCGCCAGCTCGTCGAAGACCGTGCTCGTGACGAACTGGTGCTCCGGGTCCTGGAAGACCGACCCGATCCGGCGGGCCAGCGCGGGGGCGCGCCAGCGGTGCGGGGGAGCGCGGTGGTCCGCGCCGGCCAACTCGGCGGAGGCGGTGACCCGCCCGGCGCCCGGTCGGAGCAGACCGCCGAGCAGCAACGCCAGGGTGGACTTGCCGGCGCCGTTCGGTCCGCGCACGGCGAGCGCCTCGCCGGCGCGTACGGTCAGGTCGGTGTGGCCCAGCCGGGGTGGGAGGCCGAGCCGGTCGGCGGTGAGCAACAGCTCCCCGGGGCCGGCGGTGGCGGCCCGGGGCGCGATGGGGTGACCGGGCACCCAGACCCCCTCGGCGGCCAGCGCGGCACCGTGGTCGGCGAAGACGGCCTCGGGCGTGCCGTCCGCGCGGACGCCCCCGCCCGGTTCCAGGACGACCACCCGGTCGACAAGCGGCAGCGCCTCGGCGACCCGGTGCTCCACCAGGATCAGCGTGGTGTCGGCGTCCAGCGCGCCGGCCACCGCGCGTCGGATCAGGTCGGCCCCGGCCGGGTCGAGGTTGGCGGTCGGCTCGTCGAGCAGCAGCAGCGCGGGGCGCAGGGCCAACGCGCCGGCAAGGGCGAGGCGTTGCTGTTCACCACCGGAGAGCGCCGCGGTGTTGCGGTCACGGGAGTACGGGAAGCCGACCCGGTGCAGTGCCTCGTCCACCCGGGGCCAGATCTCGTCGGCCGGCACTCCCCGGTTCTCCAGCCCGAACGCGACGTCGTCGCCGCAGCGCGCCATCACCAGCTGGGTCTCCGGGTCCTGGAAGACGATGCCGACCCGCTCCCGCCCCTTACGCGGGTCGAGCCCGTCGATCTCGACGGTGCCCTCCTGCTCGCCGGAGTCGTCGGGGAGCAGCCCGGCCAGCGCGCTGAGCAGGGTGCTCTTGCCGGCCCCGGACGGCCCGAGCAGCAGCACCCGCTCCCCGGCCTCCACCCGCAGGTCGACGCCGCGCACCGCCCAGGCCCGCCGCCCGGCGTGCCGCCACCCGAACCCCCGCAGAACAACCGCGCCCACCGAACCCCCTCCCGCTTGGTTTCTCGCTGTCGATCAAGAGGTTTGCGTCAGGATTCCGCCTCTGGTTGACGCAAACCTCTTGATCAACGAAGTCGGACCGGGGTCAGATCAGGGTTCGGTTGCGGCCCACCGGGAAGCGGTCCAGGACGCCGGTGTTGGCCAGCGCCCGGGTGAGCAGCCAGCCGCCCGCTCCGGCGATGACGGTGGCGCTGACGATGGTGAGCAGCGCGTACGGGATGCGGTAGTCGCCAAGCGCGTAGTCGACGTTCCAGACGAAGAAGTCGAACAGCGCGGCGCTGAGGCCGGTCAGCGCACCGGCGAACACGGCGGTCGGCAGCCGGAACGACCGGTACCGGAAGGCGGCGAAGGCCAGCTCGGCGCCGATGCCCTGCACGATGCCCTGCGGGATCACCGTGCCGGCCCACTGGCTGCCCAGCAGCGCGGACAGGACGGCGGCCACGGTCTCGCAGTAGAGCGCGGCCCCGGGCTTGCGGATAACCAGCCCACCGATCACCGCCGGCATCAGCCAGACACCGTAGAGCAGGGTCTGCGCCGGCGGGAAGAAGGCGAACGCACCCTCGGTGGCGCTCCAGACCAGGCCCCAGGCCCAGAAGATGACGCCGAAGGCGACAGCGATCACCGAGGCGACCACGATGTCGATGGTGCGCCAACGGTTGGTGGTGGTGTTGTCCATGGTGTGCTCCCAGTTCTAGGAAGAGAACCAGGAGAAGACGCACGCCGCGCCCGGTGGCACCGGACTGCGGCGCGGCTGGAGGTCGACCGAACTCCCTGCGCTGGCATTACCCAGATCAGGTTCGAGGGTCTGCGGGCGTGCCCGCACTCTCAGCGCTGTGCGCTCCCCTGTCGGATATGAAGTTGTCTCGCTGACGCTAACACCGCCCGGGGGTACGGGGACAGCAGGCACCCGCCTGACCTGCGGGAGCGACCGCGGCAGCCGGTCTGGGTACGCTTCCGATCATGCGGGTTGACGCGCGAGGCTTCACGTTCGAGGTGACCGTCGACGGTCCACCGGGCGGCGTACCCGTCCTGCTGCTGCACGGTTTTCCGCAGCACAGCGGCGAGTGGGACGACGTGGTGCCGACGCTGCACGCCGGCGGGCTGCGCACGTACGCGCTGGACCAGCGCGGCTACTCGCCGGGCGCCCGGCCCACGGCGGTGGCCGACTACCGGATCCCCGAACTCGTCACCGACGTGGTGGCGGTGCTCGACGCGCTCGGTCTGGACGCCGCGCACCTTGTCGGTCACGACTGGGGCGCGATCGTGGCCTGGGCGGTCGCCGCCCGGCACCCCGAGCGGGTCCGCACGCTTACCGCGGTGTCCGTGCCGCATCCGGCGGCCATGGCGCACGCCCTGGCCACCGACGGCCAACAGAAGGCGCGCTCGTCGTACATCGCGCTGTTCCGCAAGCCGGACAAGGCGGAGAAGGTGCTGTTGGCGTGGCACGCCACCGCACTGCGCAAGCTGCTCGGCGGAGTCGGCGACCCGTCCCGGGTGAACAGGTACGCCGACCCGATGCGCGAGCCGGGGGCGCTCACGGCCGCGCTGAACTGGTATCGGGCCATGTCCCGCCGGGACCTGGCCGACGTCGGTCCGGTCGCGGTGCCCACCACGTACGTCTGGAGTGACCGGGACGTCGCCATCGGCCGGACCGCCGCCGAGGCGTGCGCGGCGAACGTCACCGGGGACTACCGCTTCGTGCAGCTGCCCGGGGTGAGTCACTGGATTCCGGACGCGGCGCCGGCCCCGCTCGCCGAGGCGGTCCTGGCCCGGGTCGGCGGGACGGCCTGAGCGGACGGCGGACGCCAACGGGCCGGCTGGCCCGCACTTCGATCGACGGAGGACGTATGACGGTGAGTGCCGAGGACTACCTGGCCGTGGTGACCGAGACCATCGGCAGGGTGGCCGCCAGCCAGCGGGAGGCGGTGGGGCGGGCCGCCGACCTGATCGCCGACGCCGTCCGAGCCGACGGTGTGGTGCACGCGTTCGGCACCGGGCACTCGGAGGCCCTGGCCATGGAGATCGCCGGGCGGGCGGGCGGGCTGGTGCCGACCAACCGGATCGCGCTGCGCGATCTGGTGCTGCTCGGCGGCGAACCGGCCGAACGGCTCGGCCCGCTGCTGGAACGGGACCCGGCCGTCGCCCGCCGCCTCTTCGAGTTGGCCCCGGTGCGTCCCACCGACGTCTTCGTGCTCGCCTCGAACTCCGGGGTCAACGGCGCGATGGTGGAGTTCGCGACGCTCGTGAAGGAGCACGGTCACGGGCTGGTGGCGATCACCTCGGCGCAGCACTCCGGCCGGATGACCTCCCGACACCCGTCCGGGCGCAAGTTGAGCGACCTCGCCGACGTGGTGCTCGACAACGGCGCGCCGTACGGGGACGCGACGCTGCCCCTGCCCGGCGGCGGCGCGGTCGGCGCCGTCTCCTCGATCACCGCCGCGCTGCTGGCCCAGCAGGTGACCGTGGAGGTGGTGGCGCGCCTGTTGGCGGCGGGAGAGCGGCCCCCGGTCTACCTGTCGGCGAACATCCCGGACGGCGACGCGCACAACAACGAGCTGGAAGCGCGGTACGCGGGCCGGATCCGACGCGGGGCCTGACGCGCCGACGGGGTGACCGACGTGCGTCACCGGGATGAACGGCAGATGTCGTGAACCCGTTTCGCGCTAGGCCGGGTGGGGCATTGGCGTTGCTGCCGGCGGGCGGGACCGCCGGCAGTAGCGTCTCACCGGAGGTAGCGCGTGTCCAAGGAGACCGAGAAGCAGCGTTGGCAACGCAACTTCGCCGACCTGTTGCAGGAGTTGCGGGTCGCGCAGACCGGTGTGCAGATCCTCTTCGCCTTCCTGCTCACCCTGCCGTTCAGTAACGGGTTCACCGAGACCACGGAGTTCCAACGCGACGTCTACATCGTGGCGTTGCTCGCGGCGGCCGCCGCCACCGCGATGATCATCTCGCCGGTGGCGTTCCACCGGGCGCTGTTCCGGCAGGGGCGCAAACCGGAGCTGGTGCGGTTCGCCCACCGGATGGCCAGCGGTGGTCTCGCCTTCATGCTGATCGCGATGGTCAGCGCCGTCCTGCTGATCACCGACTTCGTGCTGGACCGGCCGATCGCCTTCCTGCTCAGCGCCCTGACCGGGCTGTGGTTCCTCGCGTTCTGGATGATCCTGCCGTTCGCCCGGCGCAACTGGGGCGAGGACGACATCGACGACGATGACGACGACCCGGACACGACCATCGGCCGCTGACCGCGCGATCTTCACGCACCGCTACCCCTGGGTAACAACCGGGGGTAGCGTTGTGGTAGCCGCACCGAGCTTCGAGGGGGCAGCCGTGACCACGACGCAGAACGGCCGACCGGCACCGGACGGCCCCGACTCGGAACACCCCGCCAACGCCGCGGCGCCACTGCCCGCAGAAGCCGGACAGGTCACCGAGAAGGAGGCCCGACAGGTCGCCGAGGCCGCCCGCGAGTCCACCTGGGACCGGCCCAGCTTCGGCAAGGAGCTGTTCCTCGGCCGGTTCCGGCTCGACCTGATCGACCCGTGGCCCCGGTCCGACCCGGACGACGTCGCCCGCGCGGAGGAGTTCCTCGGCCGGTTCCGGGCCTTCCTGACCTCCGAGGTGGACGGCGCGGCCATCGAACGGGACGCGTCCATACCCGACTCGGTGTTCCAGGGCCTCGCCGACCTCGGCGCGTTCGGCATGAAGATCGACCGGAAGTACGGCGGTCTCGGGCTGAGCAACCTGCACTACTGCCGGGCGCTGATGCTTGCCGGTTCGGTCAGCCCGGCCATCGGGGCGCTGCTCTCGGCGCACCAGTCGATCGGCGTGCCGCAGCCGCTGAAGATGTTCGGCACCGCCGAGCAGAAGCAACGCTTCCTGCCCCGGCTCGCCGCCGGTGAGGTGTCCGCGTTCCTGCTCACCGAACCGGATGTCGGCTCCGACCCGGCCCGCCTGGGCACCATCGCCGAGCCCACCGACGACGGCACGGGTTACCGGCTCAACGGGGTGAAGCTCTGGGCCACCAACGGCATCGTGGCCACCCTGCTGGTGGTGATGGCCCGGGTGCCGGCCAGCGAGGGACGTCGGGGCGGGATCACCGCGTTCGTGGTGGACGGCGACAGCCCCGGCATCACCGTCGAGCGGCGCAACGAGTTCATCGGCCTGCGCGGCCTGGAGAACAGCCTGACCCGGTTCCACGACGTGTTCGTGCCCGCCGAGAACGTCATCGGCGGCGAGGGCAAGGGGCTCAAGATCGCCCTGACCACCTTGAACACCGGCCGGCTCTCGCTGCCGGCCATGTGCGTGGGCGCCGGCAAGTGGGCGTTGAACGTGGCCCGCGGCTGGGCCGCCGACCGGGTCCAGTGGGGACGGCCGGTGGGCGAGCACGAGGCCGTCGCGCAGAAGCTCTCCTTCATCGCCGCCACCACGTACGGCATGGAGACGATGCTCGACCTCTGCTGCCTGCTCGCCGACGACGACCGCAACGACATCCGGATCGAAGCGGCACTTGTCAAGCTGTACGCCAGCGAGATGGCCTGGAAGATCGCCGACGAGCTGATCCAGATCCGGGGCGGGCGCGGCTACGAGACGGCCGACTCGCTGGCCGCCCGTGGCGAACGCCCGGCCGCCGTCGAGCAGATGCTGCGCGACCTACGGATCAACCGGATCTTCGAGGGCTCCACCGAGATCATGCACCTGCTGATCGCGCGGGAGGCCGTCGACGCCCACCTGTCCGTGGCCGGCGACATCATCGACCCGGACGCGGGGCTGGGTCGCAAGGCCCGAGCCGGCGCGCGAGCGGGCGCCTTCTACGCGAGGTGGCTACCCACCCTCGCCGTGGGCCGGGGCCAGAGCCCTTCGGCGTACGCCGAGTTCGGCCCGCTCGCCGCGCACCTGCGCCAGGTGGAGCGCTCGTCCCGCAAACTGGCGCGGTCGACGTTCTACGCGATGTCCCGCTGGCAGGGAAAGATGGAGCGTAAGCAGGCGTTCCTCGGCCGAGTGGTGGACATCGGGGCGGAGCTGTTCGCGATGTCCGCGGTCTGCGTCCGCGCCTCCGCCGAAGGGGACAGCCGCCCGGAGAACGTCGAGCTGGCAGACCTGTTCTGCCGGCAGGCGCGGGTACGGGTGGACGCCCTGTTCTCCGCTCTGTGGGACAACACCGACTCGGTCGACACCGCCGCCGCGAAGCGCATCCTCGCCGGCCGCTACGCGGGCCTGGAGGAGGGCGTGCTCACCCCGTCGGACGAGCTGCCCTGGGTGGCCCGCTGGTCGCCCGGCCCGTCCACCGCCGAGGACGTCCGCCGCCGCATCCCGCCCAGGCCGCCGGTCAGCGGGAAACCGCCCAGGCCAGCACCCCCGCCAGGATCAGACCGTTGAGGCCGGCCAGGGCCAGGTACGCGGCAGGTGGGATCTTCTTGCCCCGGCGAACGAAGGAGACCAGGACGGCGGCGTAGCCGAGCAGCAGTACGGCGATGACGACGAGGAAGTAGAACACCCGACGACCTTAGCGGCCCTGCTGGCGCGACCTGCGCCGGCCGGCCGGGATGCCGAGCGTGCGCCGCGCCGCGCCCCATGATCAGGTGATGAGGAGTAGCTCAGGGGCTGGACGGAGACCTACTTTCCATCACCTGATCATGGGGGGCCCGTACCCAGCACGCAGATCTCAGCGACCCCGACCGCGGAGACCGAGGTGGCGCAGCTCCAGCGCGGCCAGGGCGTCGACTGTGGCGTCGTCGCCGCGCCGCCACGCCTCGGCGACGTCCGGCGCGATGCGGGTCAGTCGTCCCAGTGGTTGGGTGGCCAGCGCGCGCAGGGCGAGCAGGTCCCGGCCGGCCGGACCGGCGGCAAGTTTCGCGGCCGACCCGGCCCGACGCATCCAGCGCAGCCGCAACGGCAGCCAACCGAAGAGCACCAGGCCGAGCGGGAAGATCAGCACCGCGACGGCGAGGGCGAGCGCGAGTTGGTCGACGAGGTGCTGCTGGTCCCGGCCCGCGTCGGCGAGCCCCCGGGCGGCCTCGGCGGCCTGTCGGAAGGGTGCGGTCAACTCGTCACCGACAAGCGGGACCCGGCGGACCTTGCCGCCCGCGTCGGCGAGGTTGTCGGCGAGGCCGCTGCCGGCGCCCTCCAGCTTCTGCCCCGGTACGGCGAGCTTCTGCACCAGGTCGTGGAGCCACAGCGCGCCCCGGATCGCCGCGTACACCCAGGCGACGACGAGCAGGTCGGTGAGCAACTGACGGGCGGCGGTCGGAAACCGATCAGCATAGATTTTCACGCCGGCCAGCGTGCCACGAACACGCCGAGACCGGCACCCGCCCGATCAGGCCATGGCGCCGGGGCCGGTGCTGATTCGCGCCTCGGACGAGGTCCGGCGCGTCGGGCGGAGCAGGACCGGCGAGCGGACCTTCAGCGGACGCAGGTCGGGCAGGTGCCGAAGATCTCCAGGGTGTGGCTGACGTCGGCGTAGCCGTGCTGCGCGGCGACCCGGTCGGCCCAGCTCTCCACGGCCGGGCCAGCCACCTCGACCGTACGCCCGCAGGCCCGGCAGACGAGGTGATGGTGGTGCCCCTCGCTGCACCGGCGGTAGAGGTGCTCGCCGCCCGGCGGGCGCATCACGTCGATCTCACCCGCGTCGGCGAGCCCCTGGAGGGTGCGGTAGACGGTGGTCAGGCCGACCCGCTCGCCGCGCTGCCGCAGCATCGCGTGCAGGTCCTGAGCGCTGTGGAAGCCCTCCATCTCGCCCAGCAGCGCGCTCACCGCCGACCGTTGCCGGGTGTTGCGTACCGCGGCGCTGCTCTCGCTCATGAACCCTCCCCGGCGTGGCTGACCGCGTCCGCCACGATGTGCGCGACGTGCTCGTCGACCAGGCTGTAGGCGATCTCGCGGCCCCGGCGGGAGCCCCGCACGACGCCCGCTCCACGCAACACCCGCAGGTGCTGGGAGACAAGTGGTTGCGCCGCGCCGAGCTTCTCCACCAACTCGTGCACGCACCGCTCGCCGCCGGCCAGCTCACTGACGATGGCCAGCCGGATGGGAGCGGACAGGGCGCGGAGCAACTCGCTGGCCCCGTCGAACCCGTCGTAGCCCGTCGCGCTGGTCATCCTGCAACGGTAACCAATACCACCGACGCCCTGCTGATCAGGCTCAGCTCAGCACGACCTCGTGGGGTTCCGGTGCCGGTACGGCGGTCGGCGTCGACCGGCGGCGCACCACCCGCCAGACCGCGCCGGCCACGGCCACCACCAGGAACGAGGCGATCGCCACAAGCACCACCGAGGCGCCCGGAGCGGTGTCCGCCGTGGCCGCCACCCAGACACCCGAGCCGGCCGCGAACAGCCCGAGCGCCATCGCGGCCACCATCGTGCTGCGGAAGCCCCTGGTGACCTGCTGGGCGGTGGCCACCGGCACCACCATCAACGCGCTGATGAGCAGCACTCCTACCGCCCGCATGGCGATGGTCACGGTGACCGCGGTGGCGACCGCGATCAGCAGGT
This sequence comes from Micromonospora sp. NPDC003944, assembly GCF_053605225.1. Classification (NCBI taxonomy): domain Bacteria; kingdom Bacillati; phylum Actinomycetota; class Actinomycetes; order Micromonosporales; family Micromonosporaceae; genus Micromonospora; species Micromonospora sp. NPDC003944. Next base: position 6,543 of record NZ_JBSGIV010000092.1, on the reverse strand, counting down.
TCAGCGTGCGGACCGGGAGGCCGGAGACCCGGGCGTACTCCTCGTCGTGACTGACCGCGAAGAGCGCCGGTCGCAGCGCGATCATCGTAACCAGGATCGCCGCGCCGAGCACCGCGATGGTGGTCAGGTCGGCGGGCGAGATGGTGGTGAGCGACCCGAAGAGGTAGGCGTTGAGGTTCGCGCTCGTCGCGTCGGAGAGGCCGACCAGGAGTACGCCGCCGGCGATGCCGCCGTAGAAGAGCAGGGCCAGCGCAAGGTCACCGGAGGTACGCCCCCGGGCTCGGACCAGCTCGATGGCGACCGCGCCGATGGTGGCGGCGATCACCGCGACCAGCACCGGCGAGCGGTTGAGCAGCAGCCCCGCACCGACGCCGGTAAGCGCCACGTGCCCCACACCATCGCCGATCAGCGCCAGCCGGCGCTGCACCAGATAGATGCCGAGCGCCGGCGCGGCCAGCCCGATGATCAGCGCGCCGATCAGGGCGCGCTGCATGTAGGGGTACTGGAAGAGTTCCATGGGTCAGTTGCTCCACAGCCCGGCGGGCTCGTCGTAGCAGTGCGGGTGCACGTGGTCGTGGTCGGGCTCCGCGTGGTGGCCGGCCGGGTCCGGCACCGCGCCGTCGTGGGCGATGCGACCCTCGTGGACGACGACAGCCCGGCTGATGACCGGTCGCAGCGGGCCCAGCTCGTGGGCGACGAGCAGCACCGTCCCGCCGTCGGCGACGAAGTCGCGCAGTGCGCCGGCGAACGCCTCCTGGCTGGCCGCGTCCACCCCGGCGGTGGGCTCGTCGAGGACCAGCAGCTCCGGTTTGCCGGCCAGGGCGCGGGCGATCAGGGTGCGCTGCTGCTGGCCGCCGGAGAGCGTGGACACCGGGTCGCCGGCCCGGTCGGCGAGCCCTACCGCGCCGAGCGCGGCGTCCACAGCCGCGCGGTCGGCGCGACCAGGCGGACGCAGCACCCCCCGACGGGCCAGCCGGCCGGAGGCCACCACCTCGCGGACGGTGGCCGGTACGCCGCCGCCGGCGCCCAGGCGCTGCGGGACGTACCCGATGCGGGCCCACTGCCGGAAACGGCGCAACGGCCGGTCGAAGAGGGTGACCGAGCCGGCGCTGATCGGCACCAGGCCGAGCACGGCGCGGATCAGGGTGGACTTGCCGGAGCCGTTGGCGCCGAGAATCGCGACCACCTCGCCGGCGGTCACGGTGAGCGAGATGTCCCGGAGCACGGGGCGGCCGTCGTAGCCGACCACCCCGTGCTCGACGGTGATGACAGGTGAGGTCACGAGCAGCTCAAGGCCGTCTGCAGGGTCCGCAGGTTGGTGCGCATCACCGAAAGGTAGTCCCCGTCGCTGCCCGCGGCGAGCCCTTCGATCGGGTCGAGGACCGCGGTCTTCGCGCCGACCTGACCGGCGATGGTCTCGGCGACCTTCGGGCTGACCAGGGTCTCGAAGAAGATCGTGGTGGCCTGGTGCTCCTTCGCCTCCTCGATGACGTGGGCGAGGCGCTGCGGGGAGGGCTCGACGTCCGGGCTCAGCCCGGTGATGCCGACCTGGTCGAGCTGGTAGCGGTCGGCGAGGTAGCCGAACGCGGCGTGGCTGGTCACGATCTCCCGCCGCTGGCAGGTCGCCAGGCCGTGCTTGAACTCACCGTCCAGGGTCGTCAGGTCGGCGCGCAGGGCCGCCGCCCGGGCGGTGTAGTCGGCGGCGTGGTCCGGGTCGGCCGTGCCGAGCCGCTGGGCGAGTTGGTCGCCGATACCGGCCAGCCGGGTCGGGTCGAGCCAGACGTGCGGGTCCTTGCCGCCGCCCTCCTCGGAGTGACCCTCCTCCTCGCCCTCGTGGTTGTGCCCGCCGGCGGACGCGTCCAACAGCGGTTGCACGCTCGTCACGTCGAACGCCCGGTCGCCGCCGTTCTGGGCGACCGCGTCGTCCACCGCCGGCTGAAACCCCTTGAGGTAGACGATCAGCTCGGCGTCGCTGACCTCGCCGACCTGGCTCGGGTTGAGTTCCAGGTCGTGCGGCTCGGCGCCGGGCTTGGCCAGGTTGGTCACCCGGACCGCGTCGCCGCCGATCCGCTCGGCCAGGAACTGGAGGGGGTAGAACGCAGCCACCACGTCGACTCGTCGGGGGTCGGCGCCGGCGGAGTCACCGGTGGAGCAGCCGGCCCCGGCGCCCAGGGCGAGCAGGGCGGTCGCGGCGGCCAGGACACGGTACGAGGCGCGGTTGTTCATGTCATCAACTGTCCGTGGCAACGATAATGATTGTCAAAAACGCATGAACGCATGATTGCATCTCAGAGCAGCTTCGCGAGGCCCACCGTCACCAGCAGGGTCAACATCAGCAGCCGGATCAGGCGGGTCTGCGGCGCCTGAACCGCCCAGGTCGTCGCCAACAGGGCGATCAGGAGCCCGGCGAGCGCGAGCGTCAGCAACCCGCCGACCACCCCGGGCGTGAAGAACGCCACCAGCACCACCACCAGGGTGAGCAGGAACACCGACGTGGGGTTCGCCCCGGCCAACCGGGCGAGCAGAGGGCGCTGCGTACGCTGCATCCCACAGACTCTACGAGGAGGAACCCCCGGTGCTGGTGACCAACCGGTTCGTGGTCGACGTCGACAACGCCGACGGCTTCACCGAACGGGCGCACGCCGCCCTCACCGCGCTTGCCGCCCGGCCCGGCTACCTGCGCGGCCAACTGGTCCGGGCACTCGACGACCCCCGGCACTGGTCGCTTGTCACCGAATGGGAGTCGGTCGGCACGTACCGGCGGGCGCTGGGCGCCTTCGAGGTCAAGGTCAGCGCCGTGCCGCTGCTCGCCGAGTCCCTCGACGAGCCCTCCGCCTACGAGGCGCTCGCCACCGCCGCACCCGGCGGGGCAGTCGTCGTCGCCGAGAGTGATCGGGCTGCGGGTCCTTACCGCTGAGCCGCCGGACACTACGCTGCTCCTATGACCGCACCCGCCCCGCCACCCGGTCCCGGGGTGGCTCCGCCGTTCGCCGCGCCGCCCACCGAGGGCCGCCGGACCCGGCTCTGGATCGGCCTCGGCGTCGGCGCGCTCGCCGTGGTGCTCTGCTGCGGCGGGGGCGGCACCGCCGTCGTCGGCCTGGCCGTCAGCGGAGTCCAGGCGATCCGGGAACAGGCCCGCACCGTGACCGGCGACTACTACCAGGCGCTCGTCGAGCGGAACTACGGGCGGGCGTACGACCAGCTCTGCGACGACGCCCAGCGGCGTGAGTCCCGGCCCGAGTTCGAGCGGCGGGCCGCCGCCGAGCCACAGGTGACCGGCTTCCGGGTGGGCGAGGTGGACACCACCTACCTCACCGTGCCGGTCGACGTGACCCTCGCCGGCGGCGACCGGGAGCGGCAACAGGTGAGCCTCGGCCAGGACGGGCAGACCGGCGGTGTGGAGGTCTGCGAGGTCAGCTGACCCGCCCCCGGTATTCTGCTGGGCTCGGGGCGGCGGTGGTCGTACCGTTGTCCCGAACCGACCGTTCCATCCACATCTCGCCCCCGCCGACCGCCAGCCGGCGTAGGAGGAAACATGCCAGCCGACCGTATCGACGCCGTCGTCAGCCTCGCCAAGCGCCGAGGCTTCGTCTTCCCCTCGAGTGAGATCTACGGGGGCACCCGGTCGGCGTGGGACTACGGCCCGCTCGGCGTGGAGCTCAAGGAGAACGTCCGCCGGCAGTGGTGGAAGACCATGGTCCAGCAGCGCGACGACGTCGTCGGCCTGGACTCCGCGGTCATCCTGGCCCGCAAGGTGTGGGAGGCGTCCGGGCACATCGCCGAGTTCGTCGACCCGCTCACCGAGTGCCAGTTCTGTCACAAGCGGTTCCGCGCGGACCACCTGGAGGAGGCGTACGCCGAGAAGCACGGCAAGCCGCTGACCTCCCTCGCGGAGCTGAACTGCCCCAACTGCGGCAACAAGGGCACCTTCACCGAGCCGAAGATGTTCAACGGCCTGATGAAGACCTACCTGGGCCCGGTGGAGAGCGACGAGGGGCTGCACTACCTGCGCCCGGAGACCGCGCAGGGCATCTTCGTCAACTACAAGAACGTCGAGACGGTCGCCCGCAAGAAGCCCCCGTTCGGCATCGCGCAGACCGGCAAGTCGTTCCGCAACGAGATCACCCCGGGCAACTTCATCTTCCGGACCCGTGAGTTCGAGCAGATGGAGATGGAGTTCTTCGTCGAGCCGGGCACCGACGAGCAGTGGCACGAGTACTGGCTCCAGGAGCGCTGGAACTGGTACCTCGACCTCGGCCTCTCGGCGGACAACCTGCGCCTGTACGAGCACCCCAAGGAGAAGCTGTCGCACTACTCGAAGCGGACGGTGGACATCGAGTACCGCTTCCAGTTCGGCGGGACCGAGTTCGCCGAGCTGGAGGGTGTCGCCAACCGCACCGACTTCGACCTCTCCACGCACAGCAAGCACTCCGGCGTCGACCTGTCGTACTTCGACCAGGGCAAGAGTGAGCGCTGGATGCCGTACGTCATCGAGCCGGCCGCAGGTCTGACCCGCGCGGTGCTCGCCTTCCTGCTGGAGGCGTACGACGAGGACGAGGCGCCGAACACCAAGGGCGGCGTGGACAAGCGCACCGTGATGCGCTTCGACCCGCGGCTCGCCCCGGTCAAGGTGGCGGTGCTGCCGCTGTCCCGCAACGAGGCGCTGTCGCCCAAGGCCAAGGACCTGGCGACGCTGCTGCGCAAGCGCTGGGTGGTGGAGTTCGACGACTCGCAGGCGATCGGCCGCCGCTACCGTCGGCAGGACGAGATCGGCACCCCGTTCTGCGTGACCGTCGACTTCGACACCCTGGACGACAACGCCGTGACGGTCCGCAACCGGGACACCATGGCCCAGGAGCGCGTCTCCCTGGACCAGGTCGAGCGGTACCTGATCGAGCGCCTCCCCGGCTGCTGACGCTGGTCACGGGGCCCCGACCGTCCGGTCGGGGCCCCGTACACTTGGGCGGTGACCGCCCCGACCCTGCCCGCGCTGCGCCCGTTGACCCTCGGTCCCCACCAGGTGTGGCCGCCGGTCGTGCTCGCCCCGATGGCCGGGATCACCAACGTCGGGTTCCGGCGGCTCTGCCGGGAGCAGGGCGGCGGCATCTACGTCTGCGAGATGATCACCACTCGGGCGCTCGTCGAGCGCAACCCGAAGACGCTGCGGATGATCGCGTTCGGCGACGACGAGAAGCCCCGCAGCCTCCAGCTCTACGGCACCGACCCGGAGGTCACCGCCGCCGCCGTGCGCATCGTCGTCGAGCGCGACCTGGCCGACCACATCGACCTCAACTTCGGCTGTCCGGTCCCCAAGGTCACCCGGCGGGGCGGCGGTGCGGCACTACCGTGGCGGCGCCGGCTCTTCGCCCGGCTGGTGCAGGCCGCCGTGGACGCCGCGGCACCCTCCGGGGTGCCGGTCACGGTCAAGATGCGCAAGGGCATCGACGACGACCACCTGACGTACGTCGAAGCCGGGCTCGCCGCCCAGGAGGCCGGCGTGGCCGCGGTGGCCCTGCACGGGCGGACGGCGTCGCAGCGCTACTCGGGCACCGCCGACTGGGACGCCATCGCCACCCTGAAGCAGGCCCTCGACGTGCCGGTGCTGGGCAACGGCGACATCTGGGAGGCCGACGACGCCCTGCGCATGGTGGCCCACACCGGCGTCGACGGCGTTGTCGTCGGGCGCGGCTGCCTGGGCCGACCGTGGCTCTTCGCCGACCTGGAGGCTGCCTTCAACGGTCGGCCGGAGCGGCGGCTGCCCACCCTCGGCGAGGTGGCGGTGACCATGCGCCGGCACGCGGAGCTGCTCGTCGACCAGTTCACCGCCGGCGCCCGCAACCCGGCCCGGGGCGAACGCGACGGCTGCACCGACTTCCGCAAGCACGTCGCCTGGTACCTCAAGGGCTTCCCGGTCGGCGGCGAACTGCGTCGCTCGCTGGCGATGATCGAAAGCCTGGCCCAGCTCGACGACCTGCTCGGCAAGCTCGACCCGGCGGAGCCGTTCCCGGTGACCGCCCTCGGGCAGCCCCGTGGGCGTACCAACTCACCCGGCAAGGTCTTCCTGCCGGAGGGCTGGCTGGCCAGCCGGGACGACGACACCGTCCCCGAGGGTGCCGAGATGGACGACTCCGGCGGCTGAGCCCTCGGCCCTCGTGGCGTCGGCCTTTCCCGCAGCGCGCCGACCCGGTTCGGCGGGGAGCGGGGGTCGGACGTAGAGGTGCGGCACGCTATCGAGCTGATGTCGTAGACGAGTCATGACCTCGGCTCGGAGTGTGCTGTCCCACCGTTGCCTCCGTGTGGCGTTGCCTCGGTGTGGCGCTGCCTCCGTGCGGCGCTGCGGAGGCCGTTCCGACGCTGATTCGTCTACGACATCAGCTCCACAGGACCCGTGACATCACCAACGGACCCGCGCCGGCCGCTCCTCCTCGCCAGGAACCGCGCACCATCAGGGATGTTGCTGTCTCGTGCGTGTCGGAGGCAGCAACATCCCTGATGTTGCGGTGATCTTGGGCGCGGGGCGCGGGGCGCGGGGCGCGGGGCGCG
>NZ_JBSGIV010000091.1:0-20577 GCF_053605225.1 Micromonospora sp. NPDC003944 | reverse complement strand
CCCGGCCAGCCCGGCCGCAGCCGACAGCCTGGCCCCCGCGTACCGGCCGTCGAGTGTGCCGCTGACCCGGGGCATGCACATCGACTCCAACGGTGTGGCCGCGGCAGGCATCGCGCTGGGCCTCGCGGCGCTGGCCCGGGTGACGCGCCCGTCGTCCAAACTGTGGCTGCTGCCGGCGCTTGCCGCCGGCCCCGTCGCCGCGTTCTTCCGGGACCCCGAGCGGGACGTGCCGGAGGACCCGAACGCCGTGGTCGCCAGCGCGGACGGAAAGGTCCTGTCGGTGCAGCGACTGCACGACGAGCGCTTCGGCGACGGCGAGTGGTTGCGGGTCGCGGTGTTCCTGTCGGTACTGGACGTGCACGTCAACCGCGCCCCGGTCGCCGGCAAGGTGGTGGACTACTTCGTCGCCGATGGTGGCTTCGTCAACGCGATGAAGCCGGACGCCGAGCACAACGTCGCCGCGTACACCGTGCTGGACACCGCCCGCGGCACGGTGGTGGTCGCGCAACGGACCGGGCTGATCGCCCGCCGGATCGTGCAGCGCGCGCCGATCGGCGCGCTGCTGGCCAAGGGCGAGCGCTTCGGGTTGATCCGGTTCGGCTCCCGGACCGACGTCTACCTGCCGGCCGATGCCGCGGACCCGCTGGTCGGGCCGGGCGACAAGGTGGTCGGTGGGTCCACGGTGATCGCCCGCTGGCGCTGACGCATCAACGCAGAACGGGGCGCCGCTGTCCGCGGCGCCCCGTTCTGTCTGCTCGGATCAGGCGGTACGACGTTGCCGCAGCCAGAGGACCGGCCCGCTGATCAGGTAGCCCACCACGATCAGGGCGAACGTCAGCCGGATGTCGACAAGCGCGCCGATCACCGGGGCCAACCACAGCCACGGCGGCAGCTTCACCAGGCGGGCGAGCTTGGCGTACGGGAAGCTCGAAACCATCGCGAAGGCCAGCAGCGCCACCCCGGCGACCAACACCGCACCGGGCACCGGCAGGTTGATCGCCACGGTGACGGCGAGCACGGCGGCCGCCATGGTGGTGGGCACGCCGCAGAAGAACCGGCCGTCCTTGGGCGAGACGTTGAAGCGGGCCAGTCGGATCGCGGCACACGCCGCGACCAGAGCGCACGCCACCGCCGCCGCCGCCGTGGAGACGGAACCGGCGAGCGAGGCGTAGACCACGACCGGCGCGGCGAGACCGAACGAGCACATGTCGGCGAGCGAGTCCATCTGCGCGCCGAACGGGCTGGCCACACCGAGCCGTCGGGCCAGCGCGCCATCCAGACCGTCGAAGCCGACGCAGGCGATCAGGCAGAGCGCGGCAATGCGCACCTCGCCCTGCATGGCCAGGAAGATGGCGAGCATGCCGAGCATCAGGCTGGCAAGCGTGCAGGCGTTGACAAGCGCGAACTTCATCCGGCGCGCCATGGTGCGCTCGCCGGGGAGCAGCGGGATCGAGCGGGCCTCGTCGACAGGCGCCATCGGCGGCATCGCTGGGCTGACCGGCATGACCGCGTCGATGTCCGCCCGGTCCAGGCCCAGTGTGGGGTCCACACCAAGCGTCGGGCGGCTGAGCCGGTCCAGGCCGTAGCGACGGCGCTGCCGGTCGGCGTACCGGTGCTCGGTCGGGGCCAGGTCGGTCGTGTGCAGGTCGCCGTCGCGGCGGCCGACCCGGACCAACAGCACCTGGCGGGCGAACGTGCTGCTGCGGCGCAACCGCCCCGCCCAGCGACGCCCTGCGGGGCGCGGACTGTCAGTAGTACGACGCCGGCGCCATGGGGCTCTCGGCACGTTTCCTCCATCACCGGATCTGCTGACCGCCGAGTGGCGGGTGTCCGGCTGTCTCGTGCCGGACCTTGCATGGCCCGGCAGCCGTTTTGCGGAGTACACCATCGCATAGGGGAACATGGCTTGGCGATAGCTGCCGGCGGTACTTATATCTGGCTTAAACCGCTCGAACCGCTCGCTTGTTCCCATCCCGGGCCTCATCGCCCGTTTCCTCCATCATTCCCGCCCTTGACTGTACCGGAGGGTCACCATCTCGGCTCAGCGAGCGGAGTGCTATCGGCCACTCTGTCCGATTGCAACCGCAGCGATGTCGCTCAACGGCAGGTCAACAGTCTCCGCGCGGCTGAACCACCCCGCCCGCGCCGTCGACCCCCCGGCGGACTCGGTGACGACCGCATCGGTAGGTACGTCCACCACCACCCGATAGATCACCCGTACGCCGTGCCAGTCCAGCGGCCGACCCTCCGGACCCACCGCAGCGGGATTGTGCAGATTGTTGACGCCGAGAAGCTCCACCACCCGACCCACCTGCCCACCCTCCTCGACCAACTCCCGGAGCAACCCGGTGGCCGGCTGCTCACCGTGATCGGTGCCACCACCGGGCAGATGCCACAAGCCGGCGCCCGGGTAGCCCGTCGCGATCTGGGTGAGCAGAATCCGCCCAGCAGGGTCGGTGACCAGCCCGTACGCCCCGAAGCGCAACCGCCGGTCGGGGTGCGGCGGCGGGAACGGCTCCCTGAACCGATGCGTCCCGGGTGCCAGTGGCGTGACCGGCAGGCCGAGCGCCTCGGAGGTGAACGGGGTCAGCGGCAACTGCGCCACCTCCTCCAGCGACAGCCAGCGGGACGGCAGGCTCGTGGACGGCGGGCTCGTGGACGACAGGCTCGTGGACGGCGGGCTCGTGGACGGCGGGCTCTCGGACCACTGGGTCTCGGAGCGCGCGTCGCGGGGCGTGCCGAGTTCGAACAACAGCCGGTCGGTGTGCAGCGAGACCTCGCCGTCGAGGCAGGTGGCCACATCGGCGACCACCGCGAACAGACGCGTCACCGTCACGGTCAGCCCGGCCTGGTCGGCGACCTCGCGGACGACTGCCTGCGCCGGGTCCTCGGCATGCCCGACGACACCGCCCGGCAACCGCCAGACCTCGGGAAACTCGCCCTCGACCCCGTCCCGAACCAGGAAGACTCGACCCGCATCCCGCAACAGCCCATAGGCCCCAACGCGCCGCGCGAACTGCACCTTGCTCACCCCCGCTCTGCACCCCAGGCTGCGACCAGCCCATGAGCCGACCCTGGAGCGACATCCCCGCTCGTCGATCATGAAGTTATCGCCATCCATCTCGCGTTCAGACAATAACTTCATGATCAACCCAGGTGGCGTACAGGAAGCCCGCAGAGCCGACGTCGTTTCACTCCGCCCGATCACACCGCTCTGCACCCGTATGTGCACCGGTATTACCCTGCTGCACTTCCGCGGCGCTGATCGTGGAGCCGAGCGCCGCCGCAGACGTCTGGCCGAACCGTGATCCACTCGGGTCCACGGAAGGCGCGGTATCCCGGCAGCTGGGTCACCGCGTTTTCAAGGAACCCGAGTGGATCAGGGGGATGGCACATGCGGGAGTCGACCTGGGGGATCGCGGCCCGCCCGACGCTTGGGACGCCAACCCCACGCCAAGTAGGCGCGCGACCTGCAGGTCCGTGCTTGCGGTGTGACCTGCGGCCCGCGCTCAGGATGGCCTGCGGTCGGCGCATGGGGCGGCCTGCGTCAGGGCCGGCGGCATGATCCACTCGGCTTCCTGCAAAACGCGGCGTTGACGCGAAGTGGAGGGAGCGACTTCCGTGAACCCGAGTGGATCACAGGTCGGAACCCGCACGGCACGAGGATTACCTGCTCGAAAGCCCCGTGAACGCCCTCTGCGGAGTGTCTTGCCCCAAGATCGTGCAATAACCAGGATCTAGTGGTCTCGCGGGGCGAACGATGCCACTACATCCTGGTTCGAGCACGATCTTGGGGCAAAACGCGGGGCAGGGGCGCCGGAGCGCCGGGCACGAACGCAGCGAGGCACAAGCGCAGGACGCGAGGCACGAGCACGGGGACGCAGGCAGGGACGCGCGGCCGGCGGCGGACCGCCGGGGCTGTCGCGGACGGGTCGGGGTCAGGTGAGTTGGGCTGCCTGGACTGCTTCGGCGGTCACTTCGGTGAGGCGGTCGGCGGGGAGGGCGCCCAGCTCCTCACGGCCGAACCAGCGGGCTTCGCAGGTGGAGCCGCCCACGTCGGCCACGGTCAGTGGGTTGGGCTTGTCGACGACGACCCGGTAGAAGGCGCGTACGCCGTGCCAGTCGATCGGGTAGCCCTCGGGGCCGAGTGAGGCGGCGTCGCGGTGGCTGGCGACGCCGAGCAGTTCGACGAGGCGGCCGGTCTGCCCGGTCTCCTCGACCAGTTCCCGGATGAGGGCCGCGCCGGGCTGCTCGCCGTAGTCGGTGCCGCCGCCGGGGAGGTGCCAGCAGCCGGCGCCGGGGTAGCCGTCGGAGACCCGGGTGAGCAGGACCCGGCCGGTGGGGTCGGTGCACACCGCGTACGCGGCGAAGCGCTGGGCCCGGTGCAGCCCGTCGGGGCCGGGCACGGCGTAGAAGGAGGGGAAGTCGGGTGCCTCGTCGGGCACCACGTCGGCCGCGGAGGCGGGCAGCCCGAGGGCGCGTGCGGTGAAGGAGCGCAGCGGCAGCTCACGGGCCTCGTCGAGGGTGTACCAGCGGGCCAGGTCGGTGGGGCGTTCGCCGGCCCGGTCGGCGAGGGTGCCACCGCGCACGGCGACCCGGTAGATCAGCCGGTCGGTGTGGATGGTGATGCCGCGGTCCGGGAGTGCCCTCATGTCGGCGAGCACGTCGGCGAGGCCGGACACGGCGACCGAGAGGCCGGTTTCGGCGGCGGTTTCGCGAACGACTGTGTGGTTCGGGTCTTCGCCGTGGTCGACGGCCCCACCGGGCAGCGACCACGCGCCGGGGGTGCCGGAGCGCTCCGATGCGCGGACCAGCAAGACTCGGCCGCTTGAATCAGCACAAACTGCGTATGCCGCGATCCTGCGGAGCGGCTTGAGCAAGGTGGTCACGGAAGCAAATTCTCCCCGGGCCGGGTTACCGGAACGGAAAAGAGTCGGATTCCTGACTATCCGACCCCGGTCAGGGATTGGTCAGGGTAATGATCCGGGCGGTCACCGAGGGCGGGCCGGGCACCAGCGCGGACCGTGGGGGTATGACATCGACCACCGCTCCTCGTGCCCCGTACAAGCAGCTTCGGCGACCCACCACCGACCGCATGGTCGCGGGAGTCGCCAGCGGCGTCGGCCGCTACTTCGCCGTCGATCCCACACTGGTGCGGGTGGCCTTCGCGGTCACCGGCCTGCTCACCGGCGGGCTCGCGCTGTTCGCGTACCCGATCATGTGGTTCCTGATGCCGGAGGAGCCCGCCGGCGCGCCGGCCTGGCCGCACGCCGCGGGCGTCGCGCCGCAGAACGGCCCGCCGCCCACCGCCGGGCCCGCGCCCGGCGGACCACCGCAGGGGTACGCCCCGACGCCGCCCTACCCGCCGACGACCCCGTCGAGCACGCTGCCAGCCGCGTGAGCGGCGCTCACTCCCACTCGATGGTGCCCGGCGGCTTGCTGGTGACGTCCAGGACCACTCGGTTGACCTCGGCGACCTCGTTGGTGATCCGGGTGGAGATCCGGGCCACCACCTCGTAGGGCAGCCGGGACCAGTCGGCGGTCATCGCGTCCTCGCTGGAGACCGGGCGCAGCACCACAGGGTGCCCGTAGCTGCGCCCGTCTCCCTGGACGCCGACGCTGCGCACGTCGGCCAGCAGCACCACCGGGAACTGCCAGACGCCCCGGTCGAGGCCGGCGGCGGTCAGCTCCTCGCGGGCGATCAGGTCGGCCTGGCGGAGCAGGTCGAGGCGTTCCTGGTCGACCGCGCCGATGATCCGGATGGCGAGGCCGGGGCCGGGGAACGGGTGCCGCCAGACCATCGCCTCGGGCAGGCCGAGTTGGAGGCCGAGCGTCCGGACCTCGTCCTTGAACAGGGTGCGCAGCGGCTCGACGAGCGCGAACTTCAGGTCCTCCGGGAGGCCGCCGACGTTGTGGTGGCTCTTGATGTTGGCGGTGCCGGTGCCGCCGCCGGACTCCACCACGTCGGGGTAGAGGGTGCCCTGGACGAGGAACTCGACGTCGCCGTGTGCGGCGATCTCGCGGGCCGCGGCCTCGAAGACCCGGATGAACTCCCGGCCAATGATCTTGCGCTTCTGCTCCGGGTCGGTCACTCCGGCGAGCGCGCCGAGGAACCTGTCGGTGGCGTCGACCACCTTCAGCTTGATGCCGGTGGCCGTGACGTAGTCCTTCTCGACCTGCTCGGCCTCGCCGGCGCGCAGCAGACCGTGGTCGACGAAGACGCAGGTGAGCTGGTCACCGACCGCCTTGTGCACGAGCGCCGCGGCGACTGCCGAGTCGACCCCGCCGGAGAGGCCGCAGATGACCTCCTTGTCGCCGATCTGGGCGCGGATCCGGGCGACCTGCTCGTCGATGATGTTCTCGGGTGTCCAGGTCGGCTCGATGCCGGCGATGTCGTAGAGGAAGCGGGTGAGCATCTCCTGGCCGTGCGCGGTGTGCCCGACCTCCGGGTGGAACTGCACGCCGGCCCGACGCCCGGCCAGGTCCTCGAAGGCGGCGACCGGCGCGCCCGCCGACTCGGCGGTCACCGTGAAGCCCTCGGGCGCCTCGGTGACGCAGTCGCCGTGACTCATCCAGACCGGCAGGTCGGCCGGCAGGTCCCGCAGCAGCACGCCGGGGTCGAGGAGGCGGGGGCGCAGCGGGGTGCCGCCGTACTCGCGGTTGCCGGTCTTCGTGACGGTGCCGCCGAGCGCCTGGGCCATCGCCTGGAAGCCGTAGCAGATGCCGAAGACCGGCACGTCGGCGCTGAACACGCCGGCGTCGATCTGCGGCGCGCCGGGGGCGTAGACGCTGGACGGGCCACCGGAGAGGATGATCGCGGCGGGGTTCTTCGCGAGCATCTCGGCGATCGGCATCGAGTGCGGCACGATCTCGGAGTAGACCTTCGCCTCACGGACCCGGCGGGCGATGAGCTGGGCGTACTGGGCTCCGAAGTCCACCACGAGGACGGGGCGAGGCAGGCTCATGTGCACGAAGCCTACCGACAGTCACGGCCGTCGCCGTCATCGGCTCGCCGGCAATCCACTCTCCCCGCGATCTTGCACTTTCTGCCCCGACAAAGGCCACGAATGCCGCGTAACGACGACCGAAAGTGCAAGATCGCGGAAGTGGCGGCGGGTCACGGTCGCAGCGCGCCTGGGGCGTTCGGCGGGACTGCCGGGTTGTGCGGGGGTACGGGGTCCAGGCGGCGGTACGGGGAGCCTAGGGGTGGGCGGGGGTCCGGTTCGCCCTTGTTGGGCCAGAAGGACATTGCCCGTTCCGCCTGCGCGGTGATCGTCAGGGAGGGGTTCACACCCAGGTTTGCCGAGACGGCCGCGCCGTCGACGACGTGCAGCCCCGGGTGCCCGTAGAGCCGGTGCCAGGGGTCGACCACCCCGTCGGCCGGGGTGGCACCGATGACCGCCCCGCCGAGGATGTGCGCGGTCATCGGGATGTCGAAGGGTTCGGTGAGCGCGCCACCGGGGGTGCCACCGATCTCGTCGGCGAGCATTCGGGCCGCGGTGTTGCCGGCCGGGATCCAGGTCGGGCTGGGCGTGCCGTGGCCCGGGCCGGTGACCAACCGGCGGCCGAACGGGCCACGCCGCCACCGGGTGGTGAGTGAGTTGTCCACCGACTGCATGACCAGGGCGATCACCGTCCGTTCCGACCAGCCACGGACCGACAGCAGCCGCGCGGCCAACCCGGGCTGCCGCACGATGCCTCCCAACCAGCGGCGCACCCGGTGCGGGCCGCCGTCGACGAGCAGCGACTGGAGCAACCCCATCGCGTTGGAGCCCCGCCCGTAGCGGACCGGCTCGACGTGTGTCTGCGGGTCGGGGTGGAACGAGCTGGTGATGGCCACCCCCTCGGTGTAGTCCAACCGCTCCGAGCGGGCCCGTCGGCGAGGCACCGAGGCACCGAGGATCGCCTCGGAGTTGGTCCGGGTCAGCTCGCCGAGGCGGGCCGACAGCCCGGGCAGCGCCTGCTCGGCCCGCATCGCGTGCAGCAGCCGCTGGGTGCCGAGCGCCCCGGCGGCGAAGACCACCTGATCGGCGTGGATGACCTGCCGCCCCTTGCGCAGCCAGGCGCCGGTGCGGTCGGTGCGCACCTCGTACCCGCCACCGTCGACGGGCCGACGGCGGTCACCGTGGTCAGCGGGTGCACCGTCACCCCGAGCCGTTCGGCGAGCCAGAGGTAGTTCTTGACGAGCGTGTTCTTCGCCCCGTGCCGGCAGCCGGTCATGCACGAGCCGCAGTGCAGGCAGCCGGTGCGCTCCGGGCCGGCACCACCGAAGTACGGGTCGTCGACCCGCTGGCCGGGCCGGCCGATGTGCACGCCGACCGGGGTGGCGTGGAACGTGTGCCCCACCCCCATCCGCTCGGCCACCGCCCGCATGGCGCGGTCCGCCCCGGTGTCCAGCGGGTACGTGGTGACGCCGAGCATCCGTTTGGCCTGGTCGTAGTGGTGGGCCAACTCGTCGCGCCAGTCGGTGATGTCGCGCCACTGTGGGTCGTCGTAGAAGGCGGGCAGCGGTTCGTAGAGGGTGTTCGCGTAGACGAGCGAACCGCCGCCGACCCCGGCGCCGGAGAGCACCAGGACCCCTCCGCCGGACCGTCGGTCGGCCGGCCGGAGCAGGGTGAGCCGTTGGATGCCGTAGCAGCCCAGCTTGGGCGCCCAGAGGAACCGGCGGACCCGCCAGGACGTCTGCGGGAACTCGTCGTCGGCGAAGCGGCGGCCCGCTTCGAGCACCGCGACCGAGTAACCCTTCTCGGCCAGTCGGAGCGCGGTGACGCTGCCACCGAAGCCGGACCCGATGACGACCACGTCGTACCGCATGCAGGCATCATTACTCGCGAGTAGCGCTCGCGCCAGCGGCACCTTTCGCGCGATCATGCTCCGGCCGACCGACCCGGCGCCTCCCGGCCGCAACCAGGAGCACCCGTCGGAGCGTTGTTCACCAGACGGGTGGAAGGAAACCAGATGGTTCTCGGGTCGATGGCGCCGCGCCGACGGTGGCTGCTGCTGGGGTTGGCGGCCCTCGCCGTCGTCGCGCTGGTCGCGGCCGGCACCGTGGTGATCACCCGGCTGACCGGCGACAGCAAGCCGGGCGGCGGCCCGGTGGCCGGCTCACCGACCCCGTCACCCGTCGGCACGCCGACCCCGAGCCCCAGCGGCCCACCACCGGGCGCGGACATCACCGGCCCGCTCAACCTGCTGCTGGTGGGTGTGGACACCCGGGTCAGCGTGCCCGGGTGGGAGCCGCACTCGGATGCCGTGCTGGTGCTGCACGTACCCAAGGGGTTGGATCGGGCGTACCTCTTCTCGCTCCCCCGAGACCTGCTCGTGGACATCCCGGCGTTCCCGAAGGCCGGCTACAAGGGCGGCAAGACCAAGCTCACGCACGCGATGAGCTTCGGCAGCCGGGTGCCGGGCAAACCCAAACAACCGAGCACCGCCCAGGGGTACGAGCTGCTGCGCAGCACGGTGAGCGGTTACACCGGGTTGCGCATCGACGCGGGCGCGGTGCTCACGTTCAACGGGTTCGACCGGCTGGTGAACGCCCTGGGCGGGGTGGACATCTACATCGACCAGCGGGTCGAGTCGCTGCACCGCCGACCGGACGGCAAGTACCGGGAGCCCGCGCCGGGCGGCTACAAGGGGCCGCAGCAGGTCTACGAGAAGGGCGAGATGCACCTCAACGGCTGGCAGGCGCTCGACTACGCGCGACAGCGCTACATCACCGGCGGTGACTACGCGCGGCAGCGGCACCAGCAGCAGCTGATCCGGGCGATGACCCGCAAGATCCTGGACGAGGGCCTGGCCAAGCAACCGGAGCGCGTCGACCAGGTGGTCTCCGCGCTCGGCGACACCCTCGTCTACGTGGGCGGACGCCGGATCGTCGACATCGCGTACGCCCTGAGTGGCCTGCCGGAGAACCGTTTCACGCTTGTGGGGCTGCCCGGTTCCGGTGTCGGCAAGGGCAGCGCCTACCGGGGTGAGCAGCTCACCACCGAGGGCCGGAAGTTCCTCACCGAACTCCGCGCCGGCCGGGCCGACGCGTACCTGGCCGCCCACCCCAAGCTGGTCGTGAAGAACTGACCGCCGCTCAGAGCGGCTTGGGCCGGGCGGGCTTGCTGGTGCCGTAGAGCCAGGCGTCGAAGACCGCGTCGAGCTGCTTGCCGGAGACCCGCTCGGCCAGCGCCACGAACTCGGGAGTGGTGGCGGTGCCGTCGCGCTTCTCCGCCGCCCAGGTCTTGATGATCTCGAAGAACGCCTTGTCGCCGACGGCCACCCGCAGGGCGTGCAGGGTCATGCCGCCGCGCTGGTATACCGACTCGCTGAACAGCTTCGCCACGCCCGGCTTGCCGGGCGGTGTCTGCCACACTCGCGCGGACGTGCTGGCGTACTGGTCGTCGAACGCCTCCTTGGCGGTGTACGCCTCGGTGTGCTCGGCCCAGAGCCACTCCGCGTACGTGGCGAAGCCCTCGTTGAGCCACATGTCCTCCCACTTGGCCAACGAGACGCTGTCGCCGAACCACTGGTGGGCCAACTCGTGGGCGACGACCTCGGTGTTCTCGCCCTGCCGGAAGAAGCTCGCCGCGTAGACCGGTCGGCTCTGCGTCTCCAGGGCGTAGGAGATCCGGCTGTCCGAGACCACCACCCCGCCGTACGCGTCGAACGGGTACGGCCCGAACACACTCTCCAGGTAGTCGGCCACCGCGACGGTCTGCGCGATCGACGCGTCCGCGTTGCCCTTGGGCTCGGTGGTGGTGACCGCGTTGTAGACCGGCCGGCCCTTGTGCTCACCGGTGGTGATCCGGAACTTGCCGATCACCAGCGTGCTCAGGTAGCTGGCCATCGGCGACTTCTCCGACCACTTCCAGGTGGTCCAACCACCCGTACTCGTCTTACCGCCGGGAACACCGTTGCTGATCGCGGTCAGGCCGTCCGGGACGGTGACCTCGAAGTCGTAGGCCGCCTTGTCCGACGGGTGGTCGTTGACCGGGAACCAGGTGCTTGCCGACTCGGGCTGACCGAGCGCGATGGCGCCGTCGGCGGTGTGCAGGAAACCGCCGTCACCGAGCGTCTCGTTCTTCAGCGGCTTCGGCTTACCCGCGTAGGTGATCTCCGCGACGAACCCGTTGCCGTTGATCAGGCCGGAGGCCGGCTTGATCACCAGCTCGTTGCGCTTGCGGCTGTGGGTCGCCGGTGCGCCGTCCACGGTGACCGCGCTGACGCTCAGGCCGGCCAGGTCGAGGTTGAACGTCGACAGGTCGGCCGTCGCGGTGGCCCGCACGGTTGTCGTACCCGTCAGCTGGTCCTTGGCCGGGTCGTAGCGCACCTTCACCGTGTACCGACCGACGTCGTAGCCGCCGTTGCCGTAGGTCGGGAAGTACGCGTCGCCGACCCCGTCGGCGCCGGCGGTGAACGTCCGCGACGGCGTGGGGGACGCGCCCGCCGGTGGCGCCGTCTCCGGGCCCGTCGAGTCGCACCCGGCCAGTGCGAGCGCACCGGTCACCAGCAGGCTGGCACCCATTCGCAGTCTGTGCCGCGTCCCCCGCATGCCACACCCTTCCCGCACGGTGGGCGGTCACGGCCTCTGCCGCTCCGCGCGAACGGGCGCCTACCCGCCGTTCGCAGGCGGCAGCATATCGATCGGGTGGCAGGGCCGGGTCACGGCAGTGTGGGGGCAGAACCACCCACCAACCAGGCGTCGAAGAACGGCCGTAGGGGGCGTTCCGCGACCCGCTCGGCAAGTGCGACGAAGTCCGCGGTGGTGGCGTTGCCCGCCGCCCGCTCGGTGGTCCAGGTGCGCAGGATGCGGAAGAAGAGGTCGTCACCGACGGTCCGGCGCAACGCGTGTACGGCCAGCGCCCCGCGCTTGTAGACGGCCGTGCCGAACATCTGGTCCCGGCCGGGCTCGACCGACGGCTGCGACCAGTCGGTCGCCGCGTACTGGATCTCGAAGTTGCGCTGGGCGGTCCGGCCGCCGTCGTGCTCCTCCCACAGCCACTCGGCGTAGCTGGCGAAGCCCTCGTTGAGCCAGATGTCGCTCCACCGGGTCAGCGTCACGCTGTCGCCGAACCACTGGTGCGCCAACTCGTGCGCGACGACGCCCGGGTTCGGCCTGTCGTCAGCGAAGAAGGCTGGCCCGTAGACCGGCCGGGACTGGGTCTCCAACGCGTACCCGATCCGGTCGTCGGCGATCACGATCCCGCCGTAGGAGTCGAACGGGTACGGGCCGAATCGGCTGGCCAGGAAGTCGACGATCGCTCCGGTGCGGGCCAGTGAGGTCGCTGCGGCACCTGTCGCCGGTAGGCTCGCGGCCACCGCCGTGACCATCGGCCGGCCGGCGTGCGTGCCGTTCACCACCCGGTAGTCACCGATCACGAGCGTGCTCAGGTAGCTGGCCATCGGGGCACGCTCCGACCAGCGCCAGGTGGTCCAGCCGTCGGTGCTGCTCTTCGGCCCGGGTACCCCGTTGCTCAGCGCGGCCAGCCCGTCCGGGACGGTCACCGCCAGGTCGTAGGTGGCCTTGTCGGACGGGTGGTCGTTGACCGGGAACCAGGTGGCGGCCGAATCGGGTTGACCCAGCGCCACCGCGCCGTCGGCGGTGTGCAGGAAGCCGCCGCTGCCCAACGCCCCGTCGTCGACGGCCGTCGGGACGCCCGCGTAGTCGACGGTCACCGTGAACTGCCGGCCGCGCGGCAGGCCCTCGTGGGGCGTCACCACCAACTCGCCGTCGCCGCGCCGGTGCTCGGCCGCGGCGTCGCCCACGGTGACAGCGCGGACGTCCAGGCCGGCGAGGTCCAGGTTGAAGCGGGACAGGTCCTGGGTGGCGGTGGCCGTGATGACGGCTCGGCCGGTCAGCCGATCGGTCGACGGGTCGTAGCGGACGTCGAGGCCGTAGTGCGCGACGTCGTAGCCGCCGTTGCCGTGCCCCGGCACGTACGGGTCGCCGACGTCTGCGGATCCGGGCCGGAAGCCGTCGCGGTCGTCGCCCGTACAACCTGTCGCGACCAGCCCGATCGCGCAGGCCAGCGCGGCGGCGACCCGCAGTCTCCGTCCGGTCAGGACCATGCGCGCTCCTCCTGCCGCACTCCGCTCAGGCCGAGCCTAGCCAGCATCGCGGGCCGTGCGGCCGGTATCGACGATCATCAGTGACTTTCGTTGAATCGAACAAAAGCTGCCGTCGATCGAACCTTTCTTTCCACTTAGACCGACGTTAGTGTCTGTCTCCGACCACCGTCGCGAAAGGTGGAACCATGCCAGACCACACCGCCCCCGACGCCTCCCCCACCGGGCGGCTCAGCCGCCGCTCCCTGCTCGCCGCCTCCGCCGGGGCCGCCGCCGCGATCGGCGCGGCCGGGCTACCCGTCCTCGCCACCGGCACCCCCGCGCTCGCCAACCCCGGCACCGCGAGCAAACTGCGGGTCGAACCGCTGATCCCGGCCCGCAACCGCGGCATCATCCTCTACAGCGTCCGCGACCGGATCACCGCCGCGCCCGACGACAGCGGAGTGCCGTACGGCTTCGAGCGCGTCCTCGCCCGACTCGCCGAGATCGGCTACAAGGAGATCGAGTTCGCCGGCTACACCCAGAGCACCGAGATCCTGGGTCGGCAGATCACCCCCGCCGAGATCCGCAAGATCCTCGACGACAACGGTCTGGTGGCCAACGGCACCCACGCCACGATCCAGCCGGCCACCTTCCAGCAACAACTGGACATCGCCGAGGAACTCGGCATGAAGAACATCGGCACCGGCAGCGACCCGACGAGCAGCGCGTACAAGGCCGAGTGGGACGCCGCCGCCGACATATGGAACGAGCTGGGCCGACAGGCCAAGGCCCGGGGCATGCGGCTCTACACGCACAACCACGACGCCGCGTACAGCTTCCTCATCGACCGGGGCCCGCGCGACGCGCAGGGCCGGCAGACCCGGTCCTCCGGCATCCGCCGGCTGGAGTACTTCTTCGAGATCACCGACCCGCGGTACGTCTTCTTCGAGCTGGACATCTACTGGGCCTACGTGGCCCGCTACAAGCACCAGAAGTACGTCAACGCGGCCGGCCAGGAGGTCACCGACCTGTTCGACCCGATCCTCACCGTGGCCGACCGGACCACCCGGTTCCCGCTCTTCCACGCCAAGGACGGCGACCGCGACACCAGCGTCCCCAACGGCTACCAGATGACCCCGCTCGGCGACGGCGACCTCAACTTCCAGCAGTTCTTCCAGACCATCGGCGAACGCAACTTCCACCACGCCAACTGGGAGATGGACACCGCCCCCGGCGGCGTCGACAACAGGGGCCAGTCGCTCGACTTCGCGGCGAGCAGCTACCGCAACATGTCCGACCTGACCATCTACGTGGAGAAGTGACGTCAGGCTGAACACGACGAAGGCCGGCCCATCTGGGCCGGCCTTCGCACGTCGATCGGAAGGGTCAGCGGTCCAGGACCAGGCCGACCTTCTGGAACTCCTTCAGGTCGCGGTAACCGCACTTGGCCATCGCCCGACGCAGCCCACCGAACAGGTTGAGCTGGCCGTCCGCCTCGTCCGCCGGCCCGAAGAGCAGCTGCTCCATCGACCCGAGCGGCTCACCGGAGACCTCGAAGGCGCCCCGGGGCAGCGACGGGTGGCTCGCCGCCGAGTGCCACCAGGCACCGCCGGCGGGGGCCTCGTCGCAGAGCGACAGCGGCTCACCGAGCATCACCGCGTCCGCGCCGCAGCCGAGCGCCTTGGCGATGTCACCCGAGGTCTGCATGTCACCGTCGGCGATCAGGTGCACGTACCGGCCACCGGTCTCGTCCAGGTAGTCGCGGCGGGCCGCGGCGGCGTCGGCGATCGCGGTGGCCATCGGCACCCGGATGCCCAGCACCGACTCGGTGGTCGACCACTCGTCGCCGCCGATGCCCACGATCACGCCGGCCGCGCCGGTCCGCATCAGGTGCAGCGCCGTCTTGTAGTCCGTGCAGCCGCCGACGATCACCGGAAGGTCGAGGTCGGCGATGAACTCCTTGAGGTTCAGCGGCTCGTCGGTGGTCGACACGTGCTCGGCCGAGACGATGGTGCCCTGGATCACCAGGATGTCCACCCCGGCGTCCAGGATCACCGGCGCCAGCGCGAGGGTGTGCTGCGGAGAGACCCGCACCGCCACCGTGCCGCCACCGGCGCGCAGCTCGCGCACCCGCTCCGCGATCAGGTCCGGACGGATCGGCTCGGCGTACACCTCTTGGAGCCGCTTGGTGGCGCGGGCCTCCTCGTCGAGGCCGGCCAGCTCGTCCAGCACCTTCGTCGGGTTCTCGTAGCGGGTCCAGAGCCCCTCGACGTTGAGCACGCCGAGGCCGCCGAGCTGACCGAGGCGCACCGCCGAGGACGGGCTCATGGTGGCGTCGGAGGGGTGACCGACGCACGGAATGCCGAACGGGTACGCGTCGAGCTGCCAGGACGTCGAGACGTCGTCGACGTCCCGGGTGCGGCGGCTCGGCACGATGGCGATGTCGTCCAGGTGGTAGCCGCGCTGCGCGGTCTTACCCAGCCCGATCTCGACCACGTCACGCATGGGGGACTCCAGGTGGTTGGGGGTGGTGGGTCAGCGGGTGTGGTAGTTGGGCGCCTCGACGGTCATCTGGATGTCGTGCGGGTGGCTCTCCTTCAGGCCAGCCGCGGTGATCCGGATGAGCTGGCCCCGGCGGTGCAGGTCGGAGATGGTCTCCGCACCGGCGTACCCCATGGCCAGCCGCAGGCCGCCGACCAGCTGGTGGGCCACCCGGGAGAGCGGCCCCCGGTAGGGAACCTGGCCCTCCACACCCTCGGGGACCAGCTTGTCGTCGCTGAGCACGTCCTGCTGGAAGTAGCGGTCCTTGCTGTACGACTTGGCCTGGCCCCGGGACTGCATCGCGCCGAGCGACCCCATCCCGCGGTACGTCTTGAACTGCTTGCCGTTGACGAAGATCAGCTCGCCGGGGCTCTCCTCGCAGCCGGCCAGCAGGCTGCCGAGCATCACCGTGTCGGCGCCGGCCACCAGGGCCTTGGCGATGTCGCCCGAGTATTGGATGCCGCCGTCGCCGATCACCGGCACGCCGGCCGGGCGGGCGGCCCGGGCCGCCTCCATGATCGCGGTCACCTGCGGCACGCCGACCCCGGCGACGATCCGGGTGGTGCAGATCGCGCCCGGACCCACACCGACCTTGACGCCGTCCGCGCCAGCGTCGACGAGCGCCTTCGCACCCGCGTACGTCGCCACGTTGCCGCCCATCACATCGACCGCCACGTCGGCCTTGAGGCGACGGACCATGTCCAGCACGGCCCGCTGGTGACCGTGCGCGGTGTCCACGATCAGCACGTCGACGCCCGCGTCGACAAGGGCACGGGCACGCTTGTACGCGTCCTCGCCGACACCGATCGCGGCGGCGACCCGCAGCCGGCCGGCGTCGTCCTTGCTGGCGTCCGGGTACTGCTCGCTCTTGGTGAAGTCCTTGACCGTGATCAGGCCGCGCAGCCGACCCGAGTCGTCGACGATCGGCAGCTTCTCGACCTTGTGCTGACGCAGCAGCGCCAGGGCGTCGTCCTTGCTCACCCCGACCCGGGCGGTGATCAACGGGGTACGGGTCATGATCTCGCGGACCGGAGTGTTCGGCTCCGAGACGAAACGCATGTCCCGGTTGGTGACGATGCCGACCAGCTGACCGTCGCCGTCCACCACCGGAACACCGGAGATGCGGTAACGCCCGCACAGCTCGTCGACCTCGCGCAGCGTGTCGTCCGGGCTCGCGGTCACCGGGTTGGTGATCATGCCCGACTCGGAGCGCTTCACCAGATCGACCTGGAGCGCCTGGTCCTCCAGGGAGAGGTTGCGGTGCAACACACCGATGCCGCCCTGGCGGGCCATGGCGATCGCCATCCGGGCCTCGGTCACCGTGTCCATCGCGCTGGACAGCAGCGGAATCGACAACTCGATGTTGCGGGTGAGCTTCGTCCGGGTGTTGACCCGGCTGGGCACCACGTCCGACTCGCCCGGCTGCAACAGCACGTCGTCGAAGGTGAGGCCGAGCGGAACCACCCGGGCCGAGCCGGCCGGCAGCTCGGGCAGGTGGCCGCCCAGGTCGGCGTGCTCGACGCCGGCCGGAAGATCGGTGCTGGGCGAATTTTCCACGATTGCTCCCCTGAGCTGCTCGAATGGGCTTCAGCGAGGTGGCGCGGGCGGGCACCGGAGCGCGCCACGGTGCCGGCACGTCGCCTCATCGTACCCAGTGAGCTGGGCGACCCGTCCGTGGCAGGCCGGCCCGGCACGGAGGCCGGGGGGCGGACGTTCCCGCCGCGTTGGGTCTACGGTGAGGGGGTGCACGACGAGCCCATCGACCCGTTCAACGGCGACCCGGCCGATCCGACCGCGGGTCTGGATGACCCGGGCGACGACGCGACGCCGGATCCGCTTACCGACGTCGAGCGGCAGGATGTGCTTGAAGACCTCGCCGACCTGGAGATCTACCAGGCTCTGCTGGCACCGATCGGGGTCCGCGGGCTGGTCATCGAATGCGAGGACTGTCGGGAGCCGCACTACTTCGACTGGGACCTGCTGCGCGGCAACCTGCGGCACCTGCTCAACTCGGGCCGGCCCCGGGTGCACGAGCCCGCGTACGACCCCGACCCGGACCACTACGTGACCTGGGACTACGCCCGGGGGTACGCCGACGGGGTGCACGACACCCTGTCCGAGGGCACCGAGGACGAGCCGGGCACCCCCACCGCCACGAAGTGACGCCGCCGCTTCGCGGGTCTTGCGCCGCCCTGCGTGTGGCCGGCCGCTGCGCGGCGTGTTCGTCAGGCGACCAGGCCGGCGCGGAATCCCGCCGCCACCGCGTGCGCGCGATCCCGTGCGCCGAGCTTGCGGAACAACCGGCGGGCGTGCGTCTTGACGGTGTCCTCCGAGACGAACAGCTCCCGGCCGATCTCCGCGTTGCTCTTGCCCTCGGCCATGCCGAGCAGCACCTGAAGCTCCCGTTCGGTGAGGCCGATCGACGCCCGACTGGGGCGGGCGTTCGGGGCGGGACGGCCCTGGTCGGTAGGTGCCGCCGGCTCGCCGGCCCCCGCCTCCGCCTCGTCGTCACCCCGCTGCACCGGCACCGACGGCACACCGCCCGCGCCGTCAGCGGCCCCGGCCGCCCAGCCGGGCTCACCGGCGCCACGCGGTGACGGCCCGGAGCGACCAGAACCGGAACCACCCACCGCCGCAGCGTCGCGGGCGGGATCGGTGATCCGCTGCCGGGATGCTCGGCCCGGCGCGGTGAGCAGCAGCAGAGCCTTCGCCACCGCGCTGGTCAAGTCATGGTCCACATTCTGGATGAGCCCACGGGCGCCGGCGCTGATGGTGGCCGCCGCGGCCTCTGACTCCTCGGTGCCGAGCAGCACCACCGCCGCCTGCGGCGCGCGCGCCAACACCCGGCGGACGAAGCCGGCGCTGTCCGGCCGGGTGAGGGCCGTGTCGGCCAGGACCACGTCGGCCGGTCGTTCGGCCAGGCGCAGCATCACCTCGGGATCAGAGACGGCGGTACGAACAATCGCGGACAACCCCAGCCGCGCGGCAGCAGAAGTAAGGTGCTGCGCCGCGAGTGGTGTCCGAACGCACACAAGAACGGTACGCACTGTGGTCTCCTCTCCGCCAACGAGCAGACCATGACGCGGTCGGCTGGGGAGGGGGTTCCCGGCAATCCTTCGAACTTTTCCGACAGATGGGGCAAAAGCCGCAATTTCCCGGACGTTTTCGATCACAGACGTGTGAGGTGACGACAGCCCGGGTACCGGGAGATCCAGGCCGGGAACGGTGCGCCTGCGCGGCCCGCCGCCCGGATGCCGGCCATAAGGATTCTCGCGGAGCCGCGCGGGAGGAGGGGTGCTGATGTCGAACGTACGTAGACTGCCCGGACCCATCGTCGATCTCTGGGACTGGCAGCGGCTCGGTGCCTGCCGAGGGCGCGACAGCGCCCAGTTCTTCCACCCCGACGGTGAGCGTGGTTCTTCCCGGCTGCGCCGCGAGTCCGCCGCCAAGTCGGTCTGCCGCGCCTGCCCGGTCCGCGCCGAGTGCGCCGCTCACGCACTGTCGGTACGCGAGCCGTACGGTGTGTGGGGCGGCTTCAGCGAGTCCGAGCGCCTACGACTGCTCGCCGTCGGCTGGGAGGACCTGGCAGACCGCCGCCACGCCCGGGTGGACGTCGCCCGACTGGAGGCCCGCCTGGGCCGCCCCCACAAGTCGACCGTCCCAGCCCAACGCAACGTGGCCTGACCCAACTCGTTCCGAACGTCCGCGAACCGCGCCCCCGTCCCGGAGGCGCGGTTCCGCGCGTTCCGCGTATTGCGCGCGTCCGACGCATCCCATGCGTCGCGTGCGGTCAGCACCACCCGTCATGATCAACACACTTTCCTTGATGTCGGGGTGTCCCGCCCCCTCCGGAAGCCCCGGTTTCAAGGAGGTCCGAGTGGATCAAGCCTGGCTGTGCAGCAGGAGGGCCGAGTAGCGACGGGACGCTGGGCTTTTGTCCGGTCTGGGGTGTTCAGCTTGGGCTGAGAGTCAACCTCAGGGCGTTTTGCGGGGTTTGCCTGTGACCGGCTCCACCGGTGGGCCGGAATCGTGGCCGGGCCGGGGTCGTTACACACCCTGACGATCGCAGCACCACCGACCCGCCGCCCTCGTGAGGGCTGGTCGTCGGCGGGAATGGCGGCCTCCGCCCGGTCGTTACCCTCCCCACGAACGACCGCAGGGCCAACCCCGGAATGACCCCGGCCCCCCGGTCGTTACACAGGGACCCGGCGCCGCGAGCCCCCGCTCGTCAGGTCGCCGACCCCTCAAACCTTTTGTGCAGCGCCGGACGAGGTGCTCACACCCGTAGCACGTGTGCGGGTGTCCTTACCCCCGAAGGAGCTACCCCTCATGACCACGATCTTGCGTAAGAGCATGCTGTCCGTTGCCGGTCTCGCGTTCGCCGGCGGTGTCTTCGCCGGCCCGATCGCCGCCCACGCCAACCCCGTCGACGCCAAGCCGGTCGCGGTGAGCGTGCAGTCGGCGGCGCCGAAGCCGCAGGGCGAGCAGTCGCACATCACCCTCACCGACGAGCAGACCGCCAACGTCAAGGCCATCATCGCCGCCACGAAGAAGGCCGGCCTGCCCGAGCGGGCCGCGGTCATCTCCATCGCGACCAGCCTGCAGGAGTCGAAGTTGGAGAACCTCGGCCACCTGGGTGACGCCAACGACCACGACTCGCTGGGCCTGTTCCAGCAGCGCCCCACCAGCGGTTGGGGCACCCCGGAACAGATCACCAACCCCGAGTACTCCACCACCGCCTTCCTGAAGGGCCTGAAGCAGGTCGACGGGTGGCAGGACATGCCGCTGACCGACGCCGCGCAGACCGTGCAGGTGTCGGCCTACCCGGACGCCTACGCCCAGTGGGAGCAGCAGGCCACCGACCTCGTCGCCCAACACTGGAACAGCTGACCACCGACCGCTGGCCGGCATCCCCGCACCCCGGGGTGCCGGCCAGCGGCATCTCCACACTCCGCACCCGCAGATCTTGGACACTTACCGTCCGCCCAGAACGGAAAC
>NZ_JBSGIV010000090.1:0-21373 GCF_053605225.1 Micromonospora sp. NPDC003944 | reverse complement strand
TCCAGCCGAACAGCAGCACCGCTCCGGCGGTCAGTAGGCACACCCCGATCAGCCGCAGCGCGATCGAGGCCATCGAGGTGTACGGGAGCACCGGCCCCAACGACCCACCCACACCGGCCTCGAAGCACCCACAGACCTGAAGATCGCGCTCGAACCAGGATGCAGTGGCCACGAAGCGCCAGGAAGCCACTACATCCAGGATCGAGCACGATCTTGCCGCCGCACCCCTTGATCGACGAGGACGATCCGCGCAACTTCCCGGATGTTGCTGCCTCAGACGGGTGGGAGGCAGCAACATCCCCGATATTGCGCGGATCTTGGCGGCGACGATCAGGTGCAACCGACCGGGAGCGCGGGGACGGCGCAGGACGCCAGGCGCAAGACGCCACGCACAGGCCAGGCACGAGACACCACGCGCAGGCCAGGCACGAGACGCCACGCACAAGCCAGGCGCAAGACGCCACGCACAAGCCAGGCGCAAGACGCCACGCGCACGACGGGCGCAAGACCCCACGCGCAGGGCAGGCGCAGGGCGTCGCGGCTGGTGAATTCTTTTCGACATCGGCTATTGACGTCGCCGTAACAGGTGGCCTAGCGTCCTGTCGAATCGCTTCGTCGAAACGCTTCGACGCAGTTTCGGGAGCGTTCCCACCCCAGATCGGAGGAGGTGCGCGGTGGCCACCATGCACGACGTCGCCCGCCTCGCGCAGGTCTCGGTCAGCACCGTCTCGTACGTGCTCACCGGCACCCGGCCGATCTCGCAGGCCACCCGCAACAAGGTGCTCGCGGCGATGGCGCAGCTCGACTACCAGCCGAACGCGATGGCCCGGGGGCTGGCCAGTCGCCGCAGTCGGATCCTCGGCCTGCTGATGCCGATGGACGAACGCGGTCTCGGCGCCACCGAGACCGCCTTCGTCACCGGTGCCGCCGCCGCGGCCAGCGGCGCCGGCTACCACCTGGTGCTCTCGCCCGTGGGCGGGGGCAACCTCGACGACCTGCGTCGGCTGGCCAGCCAGCGGATGCTCGACGGGGTCGTGCTGATGGAGGTCCAGTTGGCCGACGAGCGGGTCACCGTGCTCCAGGAGGCGGGGGTGCCGCTGGTGCTGATCGGCCGTACCGGCGACACCGGCATGCTCTCCTACGTCGACATCGACTTCGACCAGACCGTGCGGGAGGCCGTCGCGCATCTGGTCGGCCTCGGGCACCGTCGGATCGTCTACGTCAACCACTCGGCCGCGACGCTGGCCAGCGGTTACGGGCCCGCGCTGCGTACCCGGGACGCTTTTACGGCGGCGATGACCGGGCACGGCCTGGAGCCGGTGATGATCGCGGCCGAGGACAGCGCGGCCGGCGGGCGGGCCGCGCTGGCGGCCGCGTTCGCGCAGGCCCCGGAGCTGACCGCGGTGCTGGCCATGAACGAGAGCGCGATCTTCGGCATCCTCGGCGAGCTGACCGGCCGTGGGTTGTCGGTGCCCGACGACGTCTCGGTCGTCTCGATGGTCACCTCGCCACAGGTCGCCGAGCTGGCCACCCCGGCGCTGACCGCGATGACGTCACCCGGCTCGGCGTTGGGTCGGATCGCGATCGAGGCCCTGGTGCGCCACCTGGACGGCCCCGCAGGCCTTCGTCACCAGCAACTGTTGCCGTGCGCGTTGGAGGTCCGGGGGTCGACCGCCGCGCCACGAGGCCGCCCACCCGTGGGGGCTGATCAGTAAACGGCCCGCCGCCGCGCTGCAACGCGACGACGGGCCTCGTGAAGTACCGGCTAGATACTCAACGAGGAGGATGCTAATGCAGCGATTCCACCGGCTCGTCGCCGCGATCGCCCTGGCGGCGACGGCGACGACCACCGTGGCCGCCTGCGGCGGTGGTGACAGCGGGGACGACAGCGACGCCAAGGTCCTGAAGCTCTGGCACTACGAGAGCGAGAACAGCGCCATGGGGGTTGGCTGGGACAAGGCGATCGAGATCTTCAAGTCCGAGCACCCGGGCGTCGAGGTGCGCTTCGAGCGCAAGGCGTTCGAGCAGATCCAGCAGAACGCCGGCATGATCATCAACTCGTCCGAAGGCCCGGACATCATGGAGTACAACAAGGGCAACGCGACGGCCGGGCTGCTCTCCTCCCAGGGCCTGTTGGCCGACCTGAGCGGCGAGGCCGACAAGCGCGGCTGGGCCGGCAAGCTCAGCCCCAGCCTGCAGACCACCGCCCGGTACAGCGACAAGGGCGTGATGGGTTCCGGCAAGTGGTTCGGCGTGCCGAACTACGGCGAGTACGTGACGGTCTACTACAACAAGGACCTGTTCCAGAGCAACGGCGTGACGGTCCCGACCACGATGGCCGAGATGACCGCCGCGATGGACACCTTCGTCGGCAAGGGCGTCACCCCACTGGGCATGGCCGGCGCCGAGTACCCGGCCGGGCAGCTCTTCTATCAGCTCGCCCTCTCCAAGGGCGACCGGCAGTTCGTCGACAACTACCAGCTCTACAAGAGCCCGGTCGACTTCAAGGCCGACCCGCTCAAGTACGGCGCGGACACCTTCGCCCAGTGGGTGCAGAAGGGCTACGTCGCGAAGAACTCGGCAAGCCTCAAGGCCGAGGACATGGGCACCGCCTTCATCAGCGGCAAGGTTCCGATGATCGTCTCGGGTAGCTGGTGGTACGGCCGGTTCAAGACCGAGATGAAGGCCAACTGGGACACCTTCCTGTTCCCCGGCAACACGCTGCAGGCCGGCTCCTCCGGCAACCTCTGGGTGGTTCCGGAGAACAGCAAGGCCAAGAGCCTGGCGTACGACTTCATCGACATCACCCTGCGTCCGGAGATCCAGGACCTGATCGGCAACAACGGTGGTATCCCGGTCGCCGCCGACGCGTCGAAGATCAGCGACCCGAAGGACCGCAAGCTGATCGAGGACTTCAACACGGTCAGCAAGTCCGACGGGCTCGCCTTCTACCCGGACTGGCCGGTCCCCGGCTACTACGACGTGCTGGTCTCCGGCTTCCAGGCCCTGATCAACGGGTCGAAGTCACCCGACCAGGTCCTCGACACGATCGCCAAGCCGTACGCCGATGGCGTCAAGGAGATCACCGGCAAGTGACACGGCGAGCGGCGGGCGCGACCGGCACCACGGGCGCGCCCGTCCGCTCCACCGGGAAGGATCTTCCATGGCAGTCTCCGAGACGGTCGCCGCCACACCGCCGGCCGCGACCCCCACCCCGCCCGCGCCCCGCCGCCGACGCCGCGGCCGCGACGCGGCGTACTGGCTCTACCTGCTCCCCGGAGCGGCGCTCTTCCTCCTGGTCGTCGGCGCACCACTCGTCGGCACCCTCTACCTGTCGCTGACCAAGTGGTCCGGCATCGGCGACCCCCGGTGGGTCGGCCTGGACAACTACCAGCAGTTGCTGCACGACGACGTGTTCTGGGCCTCGTTCCGCAACACCGTCTGGATGCTCGTCGCGATGGTGGTGGTGCCGACCCTGCTCGGGCTGCTGCTCGCCGCGGTGCTCTTCGACGTCATCGGCCGCCGGTTCAAGCCCCGGACCGCCGCCGCCCTGCGGGCCGCGTTCTACCTCCCGCAGGTGCTGCCCGTGGTGGTGGCCGGCATCGTCTGGGGCTGGATCCTCCGCCCCGACGGCGCGTTCAACAGCCTCCTCGACGCGGTAGGTCTCGGCGCGCTGCGCCACGACTGGCTCGGCGACCCGGGCACCGCCCTGCCGGCCGTGATGGCCGTGATGATCTGGGTGCAGATCGGCTACCCGGTGGTCGTCTTCATGGCGGCGCTGCAGCGGGTCGACCCCGAGCTGTACGAGGCGGCCGAGGTCGACGGCGCGAACTGGCTGCACCGGTTCCGGGCGATCACCCTCCCGCAGATCCGGCCGGAGACCTTCGTGGTGGCCCTGACCTGCACCATCGCCGCGCTGAAGGTGTTCGGGCCGATCTTCGCGCTGACCCGGGGCGGCCCGGACAACGCCACGAACGTGCCGTCCTACTTCGCCTACTACACGTTCTTCAAGAAGCTGCAGGTCGGCTACGGCTCCGCGATCTCCATGGTGCTGACACTGATCATCGTGGTGGTGGCCGGGGTCTTCATCTGGGTGCAGGCCCGCAGCGAGCGCCGGGACCGGGGGATCTGACATGGCCGTCACGCTCACACCGAGCCCCGCGCCGGTGACACCGGCCCGGCCCGTCCGCGATCGGCACCACCGCGGTGCCAGCCGCTGGGTGGTACTCGCCCTGGTCACCCTCGGCGCGCTCGTCATGCTGGTGCCGTTCGCGTTCATGCTGCTCAACGCGTTCAAGTCGCCCGGCGACTACTCGTCGGGCGGCCCGTTGAGCTGGCCGACGGAGTTCTACACCACGGGTCTGCGCACGTACTGGACGGAGGTGAACTTCCCGCTCAAGTTCCTGAACTCGGCGGTCATCGCCGGCTCGGTGGCCGTGCTCGGCGTCGTCGTCTCCCTGCTCAACGCGTACGCCCTGGGTATCGGCCGCGTCCGCGGCCGGCTGTGGATCGTCGGCCTGTTCCTGCTTGCCAACATGCTGCCGCAGGAGGCGCTGATCTACCCGCTGTACTACGTGGCGAAGCAGGTCGGCCTCTACAACACCCAGCTCTCAGTGATCATCATCTTCACCGTGATCCAGAGCGCGTTCGGCACCTACCTGCTCGCCTCGGTGCTTGGCACGTTCCCGCGTTCGCTGCTGGAGGCCGCCGCGCTCGACGGCGCCGGGAAGTGGACGGTGCTGTGGCGGGTGGTCTTCCCCAACCTGCGGCCCACCCTCGCGGTGCTGCTCATCTTCTTCTTCATCTGGACGTGGAACGAGTTCCTCATCCCGCTGGTCATGCTCATCGACAACCAGACACAGACCATCCCGGTCGCGCTCGCGTCCCTGCAGGGTGACCGGCTGATGGACGCGCCGACCACCAACGCCGGCGCGCTGATCAGCCTGGTGCCGGCCATCCTCTTCTTCCTCATCTTCCAGCGCACCCTGGCGCGCGGCATCACGGCAGGAGCCGAGAAGTGAAGTTCACCGACGGGTACTGGCAGCTGCGCCCCGGCGTCAGCGTCCTGCGCCCCGGCACCGTCGAGTCGGTCGAGCCGGACGCGCGCGGCTTCACCGTCTTCGCACCCACCGGTCAGATCACCGGGCGCGGCGACACCCTCAACCGCCCCCTGGTCACCGTCCGGTTCTTCTCCCCCGCCCCCGGCGTCGTCGGGGTGACCATCGCCCACCACACCGGGGGCCTGCCCCGCGAGCCGCACTTCGGGTTGAGCACCGACGAGACGCACCCGGTCACCGTCGACGTCACCGGGCTCAGCGCGACGCTGACCACCGGCGAGCTGACCGCGCGGGTCGCGCTCATCGACGGGTGGCGGGTCGACTTCCTGCACGGCGACCGGCTGGTCACTGCGTCCACCGCGCGCAGCATCGGCGTCGTCACCGACGCCGAGGGCCGCCCGCACGTGCACGAACGGCTCGCCCTCGGCGTCGGTGAGACGGTGTACGGGCTGGGCGAGCGCTTCGGCCCGTTCGTCAAGAACGGGCAGACCGTCGACATCTGGAACGCCGACGGCGGCACCGCAAGCGAGCAGGCGTACAAGAACGTGCCGTTCTATCTCAGCAGCGCCGGCTACGGGGTCTTCGTGGACCACCCGGAGCACGTGTCGTTCGAGGTCGGCTCCGAGGTCGTCACGCAGACCCAGTTCAGCGTCGAGGGCCAGTCCCTGACCTACTACGTCATCGACGGGCCCACCCCGAAGGACGTGCTGCGCCGGTACACCGCGCTCACCGGCCGGCCGGCCCGGGTCCCCGCGTGGTCGTACGGGCTCTGGCTGTCCACCTCGTTCACCACCTCGTACGACGAGAAGACGGTGACCGAGTTCGTCGACGGGATGGCCGAGCGCGGGCTGCCACTGTCGGTGTTCCACTTCGACTGCTTCTGGATGCGCCAGTTCCACTGGGTCGACTTCGTCTGGGACCCGGCGACCTTCCCCGACCCGGAGGGGATGCTGCGCCGACTGCACGAGCGCGACCTGAAGGTGTGCGTCTGGATCAACCCGTACATCGCGCAGCGCTCGTACCTCTTCGAGGAGGGCCGCGAGGCCGGTTACCTGGTCCGCAACCCGGACGGCTCGGTCTGGCAGTGGGACATGTGGCAGGCCGGCATGGCACTCGTCGACTTCGCCAACCCGGACGCGGTCCGCTGGTTCACCGGCAAGCTCAAGGCGCTGCTCGACATGGGCGTCGACTGCTTCAAGACCGACTTCGGCGAGCGCATCCCGACCCACGTGCTGTGGCACGACGGCTCCGACCCGCAGCGAATGCACAACTACTACTCGTACCTCTACAACAAGGCCGTCTTCGAGCTGTTGGAGACCGAGCGCGGCAAGGGTGAGGCGGTGCTGTTCGCCCGCTCGGCCACCGCCGGCGGGCAGCAGTTCCCGGTGCACTGGGGCGGCGACTGCGAGTCGACGTTCGTCGCGATGGCCGAGTCGCTACGCGGCGGGTTGTCCCTGGCGGCGTCGGGCTTCGGCTACTGGAGCCACGACATCGGCGGCTTCGAGGGCACTCCCGACCCGGCGGTGTTCAAGCGGTGGGTCGCCTTCGGGCTGCTCTCCTCGCACTCGCGGCTGCACGGGTCCGGCTCGTACCGGGTGCCGTGGGCGTACGACGAGGAGGCCGTGGACGTGCTGCGACACTTCACGCACCTCAAGCTCGGCCTGATGCCGTACCTCGCGGCCGCCGCCGAAGAGGCGCACCGCGACGGGACGCCGGTGATGCGGCCGATGTTCCTGGAGTTCCCGGACGACCCGGCGACGGCATACCTGGACCGGCAGTACATGCTCGGCCCGGACGTGCTTGTCGCCCCGGTGCTCAGCGCCGACGGCGACGTCACGTACTACGTACCCGCCGGCACCTGGACACACCTGACCACCGGCGCGCAGGTCACCGGCCCGGCCTGGCTGACCGAGAAGCACTGCTTCGACAGCCTGCCGGTGCTGGCCCGACCGGGCGCGGTCATCCCGTTCGGCTCCCGCACGGACCGACCGGACTACGAGTGGGCCGACGATGTGCGGCTACGGGTGTACGCACCGGCCGAGGGGCAGCGGACCCGGGTACGGGTACCGTCACCCGGCAACGGGCCGGGCGCCGAGTTCGACGTGCGCTACGAGGGTGGGATGGCCAGTGCCGAACTGGTAGCCGGCACCTCGACGGGCTACATCTGCGAGATCCAGGGGACGGAACGATGACGCAACACCACTTCCCGGAGAGCTTCGTCTGGGGCTCCGCGACGGCCGCGTACCAGATCGAGGGCGCGGCGACCGAGGACGGGCGCGGACCGTCCATCTGGGACACCTACAGCCACACCCCCGGTCGGACCCTCAACGGCGACACCGGCGACGTGGCCGCCGACCACTACCACCGGTGGACCGAGGACCTCGGGCACATCGCCGACCTCGGGCTCGACGCGTACCGGTTCTCCATCTCCTGGCCCCGCGTGCAGCCGGGCGGCTCGGGCCACGTCAACCAGGCGGGCATCGACTTCTACTCGCGGCTTGTGGACGGGCTGCTGGAGCGGGGCGTCCGGCCGGTGGCGACCATGTACCACTGGGACCTGCCGCAGGAGTTGGAGGACGCCGGCGGGTGGACGGTGCGGGAGACCGCGTTGCGCTTCCAGGAGTACGCGGCGGGCATCGTCGGTGCGCTCGGCGACCGGGTGCACACCTGGACGACACTCAACGAGCCGTGGTGCTCCGCGTACCTGGGCTACGCCTCCGGCGTGCACGCGCCCGGTCGGACCGAGCCGGCGGCGGCGCTGGCCGCGGTGCACCACCTCAACCTCGCGCACGGCCTGGCCGGCCGGGTGGTCCGGGAGCTGGCCCCGTCCGCCGAACTGTCGGTGACGCTGAACCTGCACGTCGTCAGGGGTGCCTCCGAGTCGGAGGCGGACCGGGACGCGGTCCGGCGGATCGACGCGCTGGCGAACCGGGCGTTCCTCGGCCCGATGCTCGACGGGGAGTACCCCGCCGACCTGCTGGCCGACACCGCGTCCGTCACCGACTGGTCGTTCGTCCGCGAGGGCGACGAGAAGGTGATCGCCGTGCCGCTGGACGTGCTCGGGGTCAACTACTACTCCAGCACCCTGGTCCGCGCGTGGGACGGTGTGTCGGCCCGCTCCGACGCCGACGGGCACGGCGCGTCGACGTCCACGCCGTGGGTCGCCGCGGACAACGTCGACTTCCTGCCGCAGCCCGGCCCGTACACGGCGATGGGGTGGAACATCGACCCGCCGGCGCTGACCGAGCTGCTGCTGCGCCTGAAGCGCGAGTACCCGAGCCAGCCCATGATGATCACCGAGAACGGCGCGGCGTTCGACGACGAGGTGTCGGCCGACGGTCGCGTCCACGACGACCGGCGCATCGACTACCTGCGTCGGCACATCGGCGCGGTGGCCGACGCCCGCGCGCAGGGCGCGGACCTGCGCGGCTACTTCGTCTGGTCGCTGCTGGACAACTTCGAGTGGGGCTACGGCTACGACCGCCGCTTCGGGATCATCCGGGTCGACTACGACACCCAGGTCCGCACCTGGAAGGACAGCGCCCACTGGTACCAGCGCCTAGCCGCCACCAACACCCTGGACACCCCCGCAAAGTAGACCCGCCCCGCCCCGCCCCCAGCCTCCGTCGATCATGGAGTTGTGGTGGGGGACAAGCTTCCCTCTCGCGCCCAACTCGGGCACCACAACTCCATGATCGACGCGGACGGGCGGGGACGCGGGGACGGGCGGGGACGCGGGGACGGGCGGGACGCGGGGACGGGCGGGGTTAGACGCCTACGCGTTGTGGGGGGACTGTTAGGCCGTACATCTCCATCAGCTCTGGGGTGTCTACCCGGCTGCCGTCGGCTACCGAGTCGCAGGCGATGTCGACGATCTGGTCCTTGTGCGCCAGCAGGTACGGTCGGGCGCCCACGTCGGCGCTGGCCAGGGTGGCGATGCCGGGCCAGTGCCGGCGACCGAACAGCATCGGGTAGCCGCGCAGCCCGTCGTAGGTGGCGCAGACCAGCACGTCCGGGTACGGCAGCGCGGCCACCCGGCTGACCGCCGCGGCGGTCAGCCCCGGCATGTCGACCGGGACCACGACCACCGCCTCGATCCCCTCGTCGTCCATCGCGGCCAGGCCGGCCCGGATGGACGAGCCGACTCCGGTGCCCCACGCCTTGTTGATCACAACGGTGGCCCTGGTCAGGTCGGCGGTCTCCTGAACCTGCTCGGCGGCGGCGCCCAGGACGACCACGATCTGCTCGCAGCCCGCCTCGGTCATCGTGTCGATCATCTGGTTGACCAGGGGCTTGTCCCCCTGGTGCAGCAGCGCCTCCGGACCACCGATCCGTCGTCCGCCACCCGCCGCGATGATCATTCCTGCGATCCCGTTCAGCTGCGCCCCCTCCAGCACGGGACCGACCGTGACCGATCCGTCCCTCCTACGGACACTGCAACGAGGACGGCCAGCCGGGGGTAGCGGGGCGAAAAGGAGAAATAGCACAACCGTTACACGCCGGACCGTGGCCGCGCCCCGCACCGCCACCACGCCGCCTGGCGGAGTCCCGCCCGAGCGGGCCCTCGGGTCAGGCCGCGTCCGCGTAACAGTCGACGATGGACAGGTCCAGTGGAAACCGGACCGGCGTCGCACCGAAGAGCAGCCCGGAGGCTCGCTCGCCGGCCCGGCGGACAGCCTCGGCGACCGCGTCCGCCTGACCCGCGGGGGCGTGCACGACCACCTCGTCGTGCTGGAAGAAGACCAGCTCGGCGTCGGTGCCGGACAGCTCCGTGCGCAGCGTGGCCAGCAACGTGGAGGCCCACTCGGCGGCGGTGGCCTGGATGACGAAGTTGCGGGTGAAGCGCCCCCGGGACCGGGCGGCACGGGCCCGTGGACTCTGCGGATCGGCGGCCCCGTCCGGCTCGGAGGACGCCTCGTCGAGATCGCCGAACCCGGCCGAGCCGGGCGGGCACGTGCGCCCCAGCCACGACCGCACCAGGCCACCCGTCTCACCGGTACGCGCGGCCGCCTCGACGTAACCGAACGCCGTCGGGTAGCTGCGCTTGAGCACCGCCAACGCGGGCACCGCGGACCCGCCGGTCTGCCCGTACATCGCGCCGAGCAGGGCGACCTTGGCCTTGGCCCGGTCGCCACCGAACGAGTCCCGGGCCAGGGCCGCGTAGAGGTCGCCGGCACCCCCCGCCGCCGCCAACCGCGCGTCGCCGGAGACCGCGGCCAACACCCGAGGCTCCAACTGCCCGGCGTCGGCCACCACCAACCGCCAACCCGGATCGGCCACCACCGCCCGCCGGATCACCTTGGGGATCTGCAGCGCGCCACCACCCCGGGTGGCCCACCGGCCGGAGACGACACCACCCGGGACGTACTCCGGTTGGAACCGGCCGTCCCGCACCCACTGATCGAGCCAGGCCCAGCCGTGCGCCGTCCAGATCCGGTAGAGCTCCTTGTATTCGAGCAGCAGCGGGACCGCCGGATGGTCCACCCCGCGCAGCACCCAGGCCCGGGTGTTGGGCAGCTCCACCCCGACCCGGGCGAACGCCTTCAGCAGCTCCGCCGGAGAGTCGGCGTGCAGGCCGCGTACGCCGAGCGCGTCGGCGATCCGGGTGGACAGCTCGGCGAGCCGGCGCGGCGGCCCACCGACCGGGGACGCCTCACCGAGCAACCCGTGCAGGATCTCGTTGTGCACGTCGGCACGCCAGGGCAGCCCGGCGACGCCCATCTCCGCCGCGACAAGCGCGCCGGCCGACTCGGCGGCCACCAGCAACCGGAACCGACCGGGGTGCTCGGTCGCGGCGACACGGGCCAGTTGGTCCGCGTATACCCTGGTCAGTGCCTCGATGCCCGGCCCCGACGGACCGGGCAGGGTGTCGAAGAGCGCGCCCTGGCCGTGCCCGGGAGGCGCGGCGGCGCGCGGCGGCGGGTCGGGCGGCACCGCCGCGCCGGTCAGCCGGGCCCAGGCGGCGGCCAGCGACCGGGGCTCACCCCAGCGGCCCGCGTGCCCGAGCAGCAACGCCTCGGTCAGCTCCACGTCGTGACACCTGTCGACCTGGACGCCGGCGCGCAGCAGCGACGGGTAGACCACCGCGGCGCTGGACCAGACCCAACGCGGGTGCTCGGCGGCCTCGCGCGCGGCGACCGCGGCGGCCAGGTCGACGACCGCCTCGGCCGGGCCGGTCGGCCGGCCGGCGGCGTCCAGCGGGCACAGCACACCCCCACCCCGCTCGTCGGACACCACCGCCACCAGCACGAACGCGATTCTGCCTCCCACCTGCGACAGGAACGGAGGCGCACCTCACCCGTTTCGGGTCGGTGCGGGGTCGGAGCCGGTCGGTAGCGTGACCGGGTGCCCCCACAGATCCCGCATTCCGACTCCGGCACTCCGGACACTCGCGGGCCGATGCGGTACCTGTGGTGGCTGGTGCGCCGCCAACCCTGGCGGGTGCTGCGCGGCGGTCTGATCGGCACGGCCTGGATGATCGGGCTCGCGGCCCGGCCCTACCTGATCTCCCGCGCCGTCGACGACGGGCTGCGCGCCCGTGACACCCGCGCCCTGGCGCTCTGGGTCGTGGTGATCATCCTCGGCGGCTTGGTGGAGTCCTACCTCGGGATCATGCGGCACCGCACGATGACCTTCATCCGGGAGGACGCGAAGGCCCGCTCGGCGGAGGTTCTGCTGCGTCACCTGTCCCGCATCGGCGCGGTGCTGCCGCGCCGGGTCGGCGCGGGTGAGGTGTCCACCGTCGGTGGCTCCGACATCGAGTGGACGGCGCAGGTGCTGACGCTTACCGGGCCGGGCGTCGGCGCGGTCGTGGCGTACGGGGTCATCGCCGTGCTGCTCTGGTCGGTCTCCCCGTTGCTCGCGCTCTGCGTGCTCGTGGGAGTGCCGGTCGTCGGGCTTGTCGTCGGACCGTTGCTGCGCCGGCTGGAACGGGCCGAGTCGGTCTACCGGGGGCAGCAGGGCGCGCTCACCGCCCGATCCGGCGACATCGTGGCCGGGCTGCGCGTGCTCGCCGGCGTGGGTGGTCGGGACCTGTTCGCCCGCCGGTACGCGGCCCGCTCCCAGGAGCTGCGCGCCGAGGGCTACCGGGTCGGCGCGGTCAACAGCTGGATCGAGGCGGTCACCATCGCCATCCCCGGGTTGTTCCTGGCGGCGGTGGTGTGGCTGACGGCCCGGATGGCGGTGAGCGGTGACGTCACGATCGGCGAGCTGGTCGCCGTCTACGGCTACGTGGCGACCCTGATCGTGCCCGTCTGGTTCCTGCTCGAGGGCAGCCACCAGCTCATCCGGGGTCGGGTCGCCGCCAGGCGGATCGCCGACCTGCTGAACGTGACACCCGACGACGTCGGCGGGCCGGGTCGCCGGTGGCCGGACACGGTGCCCGAGGCGCGCCGCCCGGGTGACCCGCCCGCGCCCGCCGGCCCGGCCGACCTGCACGACCCGGTGACCGGCCTGACCGTGCCCGCCGGCCGGCTGACCGGGGTGGCGGCGGACGACCCGGCGGCGGCCCTGGCCCTTGCCGACCGGCTCGGGCGGTACGTCAGCAGCGAGGTCACCTGGGGAGGCGTCCCGTTGACCGGGGTCGCCCTGGACGAGGTGCGCGCCCGGATCCTCGTCGCCGACCACGACTCGTACGTCTTCGCCGGCACCCTGCGCGACATCCTGCGCGCCGGCGCCGGCGGCACCGACGAGCGACTCGGCACGGCCCTGCGGACCGCCTCGGCCGAGGACGTCGTCGACGCCCTCCCGACCGGGCTGGACACCCCGATCGACGCCCGCGCCCGCACGCTCTCCGGCGGCCAGCGGCAACGGGTCCGCCTGGCCCGGGCGCTGTCCACCGAGCCGGAGGTGCTGATCCTCGTCGACCCGACGTCGGCTGTCGACGCGCACACCGAGGCCCGGATCGCCGAGCGGCTGCGGTCGGCCCGGGCCGGACGGACGACCGTGCTGATCGCCACGTCGCCGCTGCTGCTCGGCCGCGCCGATCTGGTCGCGTACCTGAGCGGCGACCGGATCACCGCCACCGGCAGTCACGCCGACCTGCTCGACCGGGACCCGGGCTACCGCCACCTGGTGGCCCGGGGCAGCGACGACCCCGACCTGGAGGAGACCGCCGACACCGAGGAGGTGTACCGGTGACCGGGCTGCCGGTGGCCGACCGCCGCACCGTACGCCGGGCCCTGCGGGACCTGATCGGCCGGCACCGGCGCGCGGTCGCGGTCCTGCTGGCCCTGCACTGCGCCGCCGCGGTCGCCGGGCTCGCCCCGCCGTGGCTGCTGGGCGCCATCGTCGACCGGGTCACCGCGGGCGCGGGCGTGGCCACCGTGGACCGGCTGGCGCTTGCCATCACCGGCTGCGTGGTGGCCAGCGCCGTGCTCACCCGCTACGCCCAGTACGCCGGCCACCGCTTCGGCGAACGCGCCATCGCCGAGCTGCGTGAGGAGTTCGTCTCCCGGACCCTCGGCCTGCCGGTCTCGGTCGTCGAGCGCGCCGGCTCCGGGGACCTGGCCACCCGCAGCTCGGTCGACGTCGCGACGGTCGGCACCACAGTCCGGGAGGTGGTGCCGACAATCGTCATCACCTCGGTGCAGTTGACGCTGTTGTTCGGCGCGGTCTTCCTGCTGCACCCGCTGCTCGGCCTGGCCGCGCTGGCCGGGCTCCCGTCGATCGTGGCGGTGACCCGGTGGTACCTGCGCCGGGCCAGCCCCGCGTACCTCGCCGAGGGGGCGGCAGCGGCCGAGTTGACCGAGACGCTGACCACCACCGCCGAGGGCGCCCGTACCGTGGAGGCGCTGCGGCTGACCGACGACCGCGTCCGGCACGGCACCACCCGCGTCGCCGTGCTGTGGCGCGCCCGCCGGGCCACCCTCGCGCTGCGTACCGTGTTCTTCTCTGTCGTCGAGGCCAGCTACCCGCTCCCGATCGCGATGATCCTGCTGGTCGGGGGCTTCCTGCTCGCCCGGGACATGGTGTCGCTCGGCGCGGTGGTCGCCGCCGCGCTCTACCTGCAACAGGCGATCGAGCCACTGGACCGGCTGTTGATCTGGACGGAGCAGGCGCAGCGCGGCTTCGCGTCGTACGCCCGGGTGCTCGGCGTGGGCCTGGTCCCACCGGAGGCACCCGGCACGACGGCGTCGTCGCGGGGTGAGCGGCTCGTCGTCCGGGGGGCGCGGTTCTCCTACGCCGACGGGCCGGACGTGCTGCACGGCATCGACCTGGAGGTGCAGCCCGGCGAGCGGCTGGCCATCGTCGGCCCGTCCGGGGCCGGCAAGTCCACCCTGGCCCGGCTGGTGGCCGGCATCGACGCGCCCCGGCAGGGCATGGTCAGCATCGGTGGCTGCCCCGTCACCGACCTCGACCCGGCCGAGCGTCGCCGCCGGATCGCCCTGGTCACCCAGGAGCACCACGTCTTCATCGGCTCGGTACGCGACAACCTCTCCTTCGCCGCGCCCGACGCCTCCGACGAACAGATGCGCGCCGCGCTGCTCACCGTGGGCGCCGACTGGTACGCGGAGCTGCCCGACGACCTGGACAGCCAGCTCGGCGACGGCGCCCGTCAGCTCGGTGCGGCCGAGGCCCAACAGCTCGCGCTGGCCCGGCTCGTGCTCGCCGACCCGCATACGCTGATCCTGGACGAGGCGACCGCCGCGCTCGACCCGACCACCGCCCGGCGGACCGAGCGCGCGCTTGCCGCCGTGCTGGTCGGGCGTACGGTCATCGCGATCGCGCACCGGCTCAACACCGCGCACGACGCCGACCGGGTCGCCGTGCTCGCCGACGGCCGGATCACCGAGATCGGCAGCCACGACGAGCTGGTCGCCGCCGGCGGGGCGTACGCGGCGCTGTGGCGCTCCTGGCACACCCCGACCGGCGAGCGGTGAGCGTCTGTTACTTCACCGCGCCCGAGGTGAGGCCGGCCTGGATCTGGCGTTGGAACACCGCGTACACGATGATCATCGGAAGGATGGCGATGGTCAGCGCGGCGAACAACCCGGACCAGTCCGCCTCGTAACCGGCGTTGACCGAGATGTCGGCGATGCCCTGGGTGAGCACCCACTTGTCCTGGGCGTTGGAGAGCAGCACCAACGGCAGCTGGTACTGCGCCCACTGGCCGATGATGTTGAAGATCGCCACGCTGATCAGGCCCGGCTTCGCCATCGGCATCATCACCTGGAAGAACAGCCGGGTGTGCGAGCAGCCGTCGATCATCCCGGCCTCGGCCACCGACGACGGCAGGGTCTTGAAGAACGCGGCAAGGAAGAACACCGTGAACGGCAACGAGTACGCCGTATAGACCAGCACCACGCCGGTGTGGGTGTCCAGCAGACCCAGGTTCTTCACCACGAAGAAGAGCGGCACCAGGGCCAGGAAGACCGGGAAGGCCAACCCGGAGACGAACAGGTAGTAGACCGCCCGGTTGCCCCAGAACTTGTAGCGCGCCAGCACGTACGCGGCCATCGAGCCGAGCAGCATGGTGAGGAACGTGCTGCACGACACCACGATCACGCTGTTGATGAAGTACCTGCCGACGTGCGCCTTGGTCCAGGCCCGCCCGAAGTTCTCCCACCGCAGCTCGGCCGGGAGCGTCCACGGGCTGCTGAAGATCTCGCTGGTGTTCTTGAACGCGGCGAGGAAGGTCCAGAGGATCGGCACGATCACGATCACCGCCCACACGGCGAGCGCGACGTGCCCCAGGCCGGCGAAGAGCCGTACCTCCGAGCGAGGGTCCTTGCGCCCCGGCCCGGCGGGGGCGGACGGGTCGCCGGTCTTCGGCGGCAGCGCGGCCGGGGTCGGCGGCAGCGTCGACTGCGGATTCATCAGTACTCCACGCTTTCCCGCTTGCTGAGCCGCAGCGTCAGCGCCGCGAACGTGAGGGTGAGGAAGAACAACGCAACGCCCATCGCCGAGGCGTAGCCGTACTTCGAGTAGACGAACGCGTTGCGGTAGATCTCCATGGCCAGCACGGTGGTGGCGCCGTCCGGGCCACCACCGTCCACCGAGAGCACCGCCACGATGGCGAACGCGTCGAACGCCGCGATGCCCAGGTAGACCCAGGCCACCTGGAGGGTGTCCCACAGCAGCGGCAGGGTGACCCGGAAGAACAGCGTCACCCTCGTCGCCCCGTCCATCTCGGCGGCCTCGTAGATCTCACCGGGGATGGAGGCCATACCCGCCGAGAAGAGCACCACGTAGAAGCCGACCGCCTGCCAGACCAGCACCGCCAGGATCGACCAGAGGGCCAGGTTCGGTTTGACCAGGAACAGGATCGGCTCCAGGCCGAACTTCATCAGCACACCGTTGATCAGGCCGGACTCGTTCGGCCGGTAGACCATCTGGAACAACACCGCGATGATGGCCACCGCCAGGACCTGGGGGAAGAAGAACACCACCCGGTAGAACTTCGACCCCCAGACCCCCTGGCGTTGACCACCGCTGCTCTTGCCGCCCACGTTGAGCAGGAACGAGAAGAACAGCGCGATGGCAATGGTGATCAGCGG
Source organism: Micromonospora sp. NPDC003944 (assembly GCF_053605225.1). Taxonomy (NCBI): domain Bacteria; kingdom Bacillati; phylum Actinomycetota; class Actinomycetes; order Micromonosporales; family Micromonosporaceae; genus Micromonospora; species Micromonospora sp. NPDC003944. Next base: position 4,818 of record NZ_JBSGIV010000090.1, on the reverse strand, counting down.
CAGGGCAAGCAGCAGTACGCCGTGGTGCTGGACCGCCTTCCAGAAGGCCCCGTCGTCGAGCAACCTCCGGTAGTTGTCGAAGCCCACCCACTGCGGGGCGGACAGCCCCCGCCAGTTGGTCATCGAGATCTGGAACGCCTGCGCGTACGGCCAGATCACGAATGTCACGTACAGCGCGACCGGGGCGAACAGGAACCCGATCACGAATGGATACTTGCCGTGCCGCATGACCCTAGCTCCGATCGATCAGCGCTTGAACTTGGTGACGGAGCTGTCCTTCTTGATGGCGTCGGCGCGCTTCTGGATCCGCTCCACGAACGCGTCGGCGTTGATCCGGCCGAACATCAGCTCGTTGGTGGCGGTCCGCGCCTCCGTGTCGAGCTCCTTGTACCAGCCGTCGAAGTACAGGTTGAACACGTCCTGACCGGCCGCCTTGAGCGCGGCCTGCGAGCTGGCCACACCGGGCGGGAAGGAGAAGCCCTCCGAACCGGCGGTGACCACGGTCGGGGCCTTGACCACCTCGGTGAAGCCCTTCGCGCCCGCCTTCGACAGCATCTGACGCATGTACTCCAGACCGCCCTTGGGGTTCTTGCTCTTCGCCGAGACGAAGTAACCCTCACCCGCGGTGGCCCGCAGCGCGGTGGCCGGCAGCTTGTCCGACGCGGTCAGGCCCGGCACCGGCATGAGCTGGTAGTCGAAACCGGCCGGAGTGTCCTTCTTCTGCTCGCCCTCGAGCCAGTCACCGCTGGGGTACAGGGCCACCTTGTACTGGTTCTGCCGCAGCTGCACGTCGGTGTGCTTGAGACCCTCGAAGCTCTTGTCGCTGAACTTCGCCCCGACCTCGGCCCACGCGGCGGCAGCCTGCTTCACGGCGTCCTGCTTCCAGGCGCCGTCCTCCAGGTTGTCGATGTTCTTCAGCACGTCCGTGCCGCCGATCTTGGCAGCCTGGGTGAGGATCACGTTCCACTGGTAGTAGGCCGCGTTCGCACCGGCGTAGCCGTACGGCGTGATGCCCTTGGCCTTGATGTTCGTGAGCAGGGTGATGAACTCGTCCCAGGTCTTCGCCGGCGCCCAGCCGTTGTCCTTGAACAGCTTCGCCGAGTACCAGATACCGAAGACCGTGGAGACGTAGTACAGGACGTACGGCTTGCCGTTGAACGAACCCGCCTCGATGGTGCCGGGCACCACCGTGTCGCGGACCTTCTTGGCCGGGTCGTCGACCGACGGCGCGTCCCACAGCTCGGTGAGGTCCTGGAGCTGACCGTCGGCGACGAGCGCACCGAAGTCCATCAGCTTCTCGCCCGAGTTGTTCACGAACTCCGGCGGGTTGCCGGAGGCGAACCGCGGCTGCAGCACGGTGGAGACGGCCTGGGTGGCCTGGTGCTTGACCTCGGCCTTGGGGAACGCCGTCTTGTACAGCGGCTCGTGCACGTCGGTGGCGTACTTCTCGCCGTAGCCACCGTTGAAGATGACCACCTCGATCGCGGCGTCCTCCTTGACGCCCAGCGGGTTCTTCTCGCTCTTGGTACCGCCGGCGACCTGCTCGTTGTCACCGTCGCTGCCACTGGTGGCGCAGGCGCCAAGCAGGCCGATGGCCGGAGTGGCGAGCACGCCCACGGCGGCGGCACGACGCAGCACCGTGCGACGGTCGAGTGCGGCCGGGTGTTCGGGGGTAATCGACATCGTCGTCTCTCCTTGTGGAATTCGGGTCATGCGGTACGCCGGAGACGTCCGGCGTACCGCGACTCGAGGGCGAGGTTGTGCTCGTCCCCGCCGGGGACGTTGGCGGAGAGGTAGATAGGGGGTACCTCCCCGGCCTGGTGGAACCGTCGTACGACCTCCGCGGTCAACAACTGCGCCAGCAGCGCCGTGGTGACCGAGGAGACCGCACAGACCGCGCCGCCGCCCTCGAGCGGCAGCAGTGCATCGCCGTACGGCGCGCCGTTGTCCAGCACGACGTCGGCGAGGTCGGCGAGCCGGTGCCCGGACGGGTGCCGTGGAGCCACCCGTGCGGTGTGCTCGACCGAGGTGACCGCGATCAACGGGTGACCGCGCTCGGTGACCAGCGCCGCCAGCTCGACCACCGAGCCGTTGATGCCGGACTGGGACGCCACCACGAACACGTCGCGCGGCTGGGGCGCCGCGAGCGCGTAGATCTGGTGGGCGATGGAGGGATCACGTTCCAGTTTGGGGTCGGCGAGCACGTCGCGCGGGGCGTCACCGTGCATCACGAGGTCCCGGACCGAGAGCCGGTTGGTGGGGACCAACCCGCCGGCCCGGGCCACCAGCTCGGCGGCGAACGCCTCCGAGTGCCCGGCGCCGAACGCCTGGAGTACGCCGCCGTCGCGCAGGCTGTCGGCGATCAGGTCGGCGGCTCGGGTGATCCCGTCGGCCTCCGAGTCGAGCAGCCGGTCGAGGACTGGGCGGACGGCGTCCGCGTACCCCTGGGCGCTGATCATGAAAGGGCTCCCTTCGCTGCCTTGTGCCCGTCGACGGCCTGCGCGGTCCGCCGGAAGGCCGCGTGCGCGCGGTCGTGCGTGCGTTGGGCGACGGCGATGTAGAGCAGGTCGAGCACCACCAACTGGGGGTGTCGGGCGGAGAGCGCGTCCGGCCGGAAGGTGGTCGCCTGGCTGGCCGTGAGCAGCACGATGTCGGCCAACTCGGCCAGCGGTGAGCGGGGGAAGCCGGTGAGCGCGAGCGTGGTGGCGCCCCGGCTGCCCGCCTCCGCGAGCATCTCGATGGTCTCCCGGGTCTGCCCGGTGTGCGAGATGCCGAGCGCCACGTCTCCCGACCGCAGCAGGGCGGCGCTGGCCAACCCCTCGTGCACGTCGTTCCACGCCCACGCCGCCACACCGATGCGATGCAGGCTGAACTGCATCTCCTCGCCCACAAGGGCGCTGCCGCTGGCACCGAAGATGTTCACCCGGCTGGCACCCGCGATCGCCACCGCGGCCCGCTCCACCTCGGTGAGGTCGAGCAGGGTGGCGGTGTCGTGCATGGCCCGGGTGTCGGCGGCCATGATCTGGTCGAGTACCCGCCCGAGCGGGTCGCTCGGCTGGATCTCCCGTCCGATGTCGACGGTCCAGCCGGCCGAGCGGGCCCGGCCGGTCTCGGAGGCAATGCCCAGCCGCAGGTCGGCGTACCCCTCGAAGCCCATCGCCCGGCAGAAGCGGGTGATGGTCGCCGGTGAGGTGCCGCTGCGCTCGGCCAGCTCGACTATTGTCGAGCGGGCGGCGGCCTCCGGGTCGCTGAGGACGTGCTCGGCGACCCGGCGCAGCGCGCCGGTCAACTCGCCGAGACCGTTGCGGACCCGGGCCAGCACCCCGTCGGAGGCGGAGCTTCTCCGGTCGATCACGTCGGCGTCGACCACCGCGGTCCCCGCGGCGGTGTCCACCTCGTGATCAACCATGAGTCGCCTCAGCTTTCCGAAAAGACTGTTAACTGTTAGTGGTAAAAGTTCTTACTGAACGCCCCTCCGTGTCAAGACTGTGGGCGAAGTTTTCAAACTGTTACCTGGCGCACAGCCCCCCGCACCCGCCACAACTTGCCCCGCAGGACGCCGCCGACCAGCATGAACAAGCCAGATCGCCGTTCCGCGCAAGGAGAGTCGTGCCGATGTCCGACACCGTCGTGGTGGGTCTCGACATCGGCGGTACGTCCACTCGGGCGACCGCCCTCACCCTCACCGGACAACGCGTCGGCACCGGCCGCGCCGGCGGTGGCAACCCCACGAGTCACGGCGCCGAACGCGCCGCCGCCGAACTGCTGACCGCGCTCCGCGAAGCACTCACCGACGTCGACCCGGCACGGGTGGCCGCCGGCACCATCGGGCTCGCCGGAGCCGGCCGGCTCCTCGCCGACCCCGCCGGACGGGCCGCCTTCGACCAGGCCTGGCACGACGCCGGCCTGCGCTGCCCGTACGAGGTGCACGGCGACGCCCTGGTCGCGTACGCCTCCGGCACCGCCGCCCCGGACGGCACCATCCTCATCGCCGGCACCGGAGCGATCACCGCCCAGGTGCACGAACTGCGGCTCGACCGGATCGCCGACGGCCACGGCTGGCTCCTCGGCGACGCCGGCTCCGGCTTCTGGCTCGGCCGGGAATCGGTACGCCGACTCCTCGCCGACCTCGACGCCGACCGCAGGCCTGGCGCGCTGGCCACCACCGTGCTCGCCGAGCTCCTGGGCAGCGCCGACATCGCCGCCCGCCCCCGGGACACCGTCGACGCCACAATCCAGGCCGTGACCCGCCGACCCCCCATCGAGCTGGCCCGACTCGCACCGCTGGTCATCGACGCGGCCACCCACAACGACCCGGTCGCCACCGCGCTGATCACCGAAGCCGCCACGCACCTGACCGACAGCGTGAGCCGCATCCGCCCCACCGGAGCCGTGACACCGATCGTGCTCGGCGGCGGCCTCCTCACCGCGGACACCCCACTGGCCACCGCCGTCCGGGCCGAGATCACCCGACACTGGCCGGACGCGCCACTGCGCACCGCCGGCGACGGGGCCGCCGCCGCAGCCTGGCTCGCCGCCCGCGGCCTACCCGAGGTGACCGACCCGGCCGCCCTGCACGCCCACCTCTTCCCCACCCCCTGACCCGCCCCGCGCCCATCGAACGCCCTGCCGCTCTGCACCCTGATGCGCGCCGCTTGGCCGTGTCACGGTCGCGCGTCCCCTCATGATCGTGCTCGATCCTGGATGTAGTGGTCTCGCGGCGCTTGGGCTCAAGTGGTTGTTGCAACGGGGTGGATTCTCGTGAGGATGAGGGGTCATGCCGGGGCAGAGGTTGTCGTCCGCGGAGCGGGCGCAGAT
>NZ_JBSGIV010000089.1:0-22100 GCF_053605225.1 Micromonospora sp. NPDC003944 | reverse complement strand
CTTCCGATCTGGTGGTGCGTGCGCGGGTGTGGTCGCCTGGCTTGGGTGGTGCGTGCGCGGGTGGGTCGCCTGGCATAGGTGGTGCGTGCGCGGGTGTGGTCGCCTGGCGTGGGTGGTGCGCGCGCGGGTGGCGCATCGGCGGGTGCAGAGCAAAGGGGAGGTCCCGGCGCGGCACGCCCCAGCCGCACAACCTAGGGACGACACCCGGCGCCCTCTGCAGCAGCACCCCAACCACACCACCAACACGCCCGAGCAGCACGGCAACCAACCGCACCCGGTCACTCCACGGCAGGTCTGTGGCCTCACTCGTGACCACGGCTACGGCTGGAACGGCCGACGGTCTCCCAGCGGAGGGCGGACGCCTGTCGTGCGGCGGGCTTGTGGTGGGGGCGGGTTCAGGCGGTGCGGGTCAGGTGGGTGGTGATCGCGGCGGCGAGACGGTCGGGGGCGCCGTCCGCGTACCCGATGAAGAGCGACGGCTCGGTCAGCTCCAGCTCGACAAGGACCGGCTCGCCGTCCGGGCCGGGAATCAGGTCGACCCGGGCGTACAGCAGTTGTCGGGTGCCGCCGGGGATTGCCGCGAGGGTTCGCTCGGCCACCGCCAGTTGTTCGGGGCGCGCCGTGCGGGCGGTGATCTCCTCGGCCTTGTAGAGCCCGTCCGGGCCGAGGTCCGGCCCGGTCAGCATCGGGCCCTTGCGGATCGCGTGGCTGAACGCCAGCCCGTCGGGGCCGGCCAGGAACAGCAGGGCGGTCTCGCCCTCGGTGTCGACGGCGCGCAGGTACGGCTGGACCATGGTCACCCGGCCGGCCTCGGAGAGCCGACGAACGTGTGCGGCGGCCAGGTCGCGGTGCTGCGGGTCGGCGAGGTCGTAGCGGCCGGTGTCCTGACTGCCGGCGCTGATCGCGGGCTTGAGCACGTACTCGCCGGTGTCGGCGGGCGACTGCCAACTATCCCCCGGCTCGACCCAGGAGGTCGGCACGGTCGGCACCCCGGCGGCGCTCAGCTCGGCGAGGTAGCGCTTGTCGGTGTTCCAGCGGACCACGTCGGCCGGGTTGACGAGCGCTGGCACGGTGGCGGCCCAGGTGACGAACTCGTCGCGGCGCAGCGCGTAGTCCCAGGGTGAGCGGAGCACGACGAGGTCGTAGGACGACCAGTCGACGTCGGGGTCGTCCCAGATGACGGTCTCTACGGCGACGCCGCTCGCCGCGAGCGGGGCGAGGACCAGCCGGTCGTCCGGGTCGAGGTCGGCCAGGTCGGCGCAGGTGACGAGAGCGACCCGGGGTTCCCCCCGGGTCGACTGGTGATGTGTGGTCAATTCAGCTGTCTATTCAGCGGGCCATCGTGCGCCGGGCCATCGACCGCCAGAGGTCGTTGCTCGGTCGCATCTGGTCCATCAGTTCACGCTCCCAGGCGTTCTCGACGGTGACTCCCGCCTTGGCGCACGCCTCCCGAGCGGTGACGGTGTCGTCGGCGAACTGGTCGCCCCACTCACCGTCGGAACCCACCAGGACGATCCGCGCGCCACGCTTGCCGACGTACTCGATGACCGCCTTCGCGCCGCCGTGCCCGGCGGCGAAGGCCTTGAGGCCAGCGACCAGGCCGTGGGGCGCCTGCTCGCCGGCGGTCTGCTCGGCCGTCAGCGTCGTATCGGAACCATCTGCCATGACGCGAAGCCTAAGCAGAGTCGCACCCTGTCGGGCGAGAACCATGAACCTTTTGTGATGCCAATTACCTACAGGTTTAAGGACGACCACAGGTTTGCTGTCCGTTTATATCAGGACTTTTGCGCTCAAAACCCGTCGGCAAATCATGCGTGAACTGTCCGGAGTTGAGTCGATCCGACTCATGATGAAAGTTACTCTGATGTGACGTTAAACCCGGACAACTCATCCACGCTCATGATTAGTCAGTGAATCATGGACGTCGTTCGCCTCCGGGATAGAGCCCGGGGCTCGCAGGACGGGTCAGATCAGCGCGTCGAGCGCGACGGCCACGAAGACGATCGTCAGGTACGTCGTCGACCAGTGGAACAGCCGCATCGGCTTGACCGCCTCGCCGCGCGTCGCGCGCCGGCACAGCTTGTGCGCCTCGACCAGGAAGATGGCGCCCACCACCAGGGTCGGCACCCCGTAGATCGCGCTGAGCCCCAGCGGCCAGACGGCCAGGGAGGTGAGCACGGTGAGCCACGCGAAGACCAGGATCTCGGCGTTCACCCGGCGGATCGAGGCCACCACCGGCAGCATCGGAATGCCGGCCCGCGCGTAGTCGTCCTTGTACTTCATGGCGAGCGGGTAGAAGTGCGGCATCTGCCAGAAGAAGACCACCGCGAAGAGCCCCCAGGCGGCCGGCGCCAGCGAGCCGGTCACCGCCGCCCACCCGATCAGCACCGGAGCAGCCCCACAGGCGCCGCCCCAGAAGGTGTTCGCCGGGGTGGAGCGCTTCAGCCACAGGGTGTAGACGAGGTCGTAGTAGGCGATCGCCGCAAGGGTCAGGCCGGCGGCCAGCAGGTTGGTGAACGCCGCCATCAGAGCGACCGACACCGCCGCCAGCACCAGACCGAAGATCAACGCACTTCGCGGCGACACCGTGTGCGCCGGGAGCGGCCGACGCTTGGTACGCCGCATCAGTTGGTCGATGTCGCGGTCGATGTAGCAGTTGAGGACGCTTGCCGCACCGGCGGCGAGCGAGCCACCGATCAGCACGACGGCCATCAGCCACAGCGACGGCAGCCCGCCCTCGGCGAGCATCATCGCCGGAATGGTGGTGACCAGCAGCAACTCGACGATCCGCGGCTTGGTGAGTGCCACGTACGCGGAGAAGACCGCGCGTACGTCCCGCCGGGCCACCGGGCCCTCGGCCGCCCGCGCCGGGTGCGGCCCGGCCGGGTTGCTCGCGGGGCGCTCGGTGATCATGCTCACGGATTGCCACCTTCCGGCATCGGGCACGGGGAGATCGGATCGGTCGGGGCCCCTCGGGCCCGCATACCGACCCACACACTACGCGTCGTCGTTTTGGCTGCCCGGCCGACCCGACAACGGTGCGGGCCGTCACACCACCGGGTTGAACCGAGCATTCGGATGGTCACGTAGCGCACACCATGCACAGATCCCTGGGCGCGCGTTTAGGGACGCTCGATAAGGTCATCGGTGAGGGTTCCGCCCATCTGCCGAGGAGCACAACCATCGTGGCTGTTAAACGACCCGAGCACTCCGCACTGAACTGGTCCGACCTCGATCGCCGGGCCGTAGATACCGTCCGCGTGCTGGCCATGGACGCCGTCGAGAAATCCGGCAACGGCCACCCGGGCACCGCGATGAGCCTCGCGCCCGCGGCGTACCTCCTCTTCAACCGCGTCATGCGGCACAACCCGGCCGACCCGAACTGGCCCGGCCGCGACCGCTTCGTCCTCTCCGCCGGGCACTCCAGCCTGACGCTCTACATCCAGCTGTTCCTCTCCGGTTACCCGCTGAGCCTGGACGACCTCAAGTCGCTGCGGCAATGGGGCTCGCAGACGCCGGGGCACCCCGAGCACGGTCACACGCCGGGCGTGGAGACCACCACCGGCCCGCTCGGTCAGGGTCTGGGCAACGCGGTCGGCATGGCCATGGCGGCCCGCCGCGAGCGTGGCCTGTTCGACCCGGAGGCCGAGCTCGGCGCGTCCGTCTTCGACCACGACATCTGGTGCATCGTCTCCGACGGTGACATCGAGGAGGGCATCAGCCACGAGGCCAGCGCCCTCGCCGGGCACCAGCAGCTGGGCAACCTCACGGTGATCTACGACGACAACGAGATCTCCATCGAGGACGACACCCGCATCGCCAAGAGCGAGGACGTGGCCGCCCGCTACGAGGCGTACGGCTGGCACGTGCAGACCGTCGACTGGCGCAGCGGCGACGCCGACCAGGGCGACTACCACGAGGACGCGGAGGCGCTCTACGCCGCGCTGGTCGCCGCCAAGGCCGAGACCGCTCGCCCCTCCTTCATCGCGCTGCGCACCATCATCGGCTGGCCCGCGCCCAACAAGCAGAACACCGGCAAGATCCACGGTTCCGCGCTCGGCGCCGACGAGGTGAAGGCCACCAAACGGATCCTCGACTTCGACCCGGAGCAGACCTTCCAGGTCGACGAGGAGGTGCTCAGCCACGCCCGCACGGTGATGGGCCGCGGCTCCGACGCCCAGCAGGAGTGGACCACCGCGTTCGACGCCTGGAAGAAGGCCAACCCGGAGCGCACCGCGCTCTACGAGCGGCTGGCTGGCCGCGTACTCCCCGATGGCTGGACCGACGCGTTGCCGGTCTTCCCGGCGGACGCCAAGGGCGTCGCCACCCGGGCCGCCTCCGGCAAGGTCCTGGAGGCCCTGGCCCCGGTGCTCCCCGAGCTGTGGGGCGGCTCGGCCGACCTGGCCGAGAGCAACAACACCACCATGAAGGGCGAGCCGTCGTTCATCCCGGCGTCGCACGCCACCAAGGACTTCCCCGGTCACGAGTACGGCCGCACGCTGCACTTCGGCATCCGTGAGCACGCCATGGGCGCGATCCTCAACGGCATCGCCCTGCACGGTGGCACCCGCCCGTACGGCGGCACGTTCCTGGTGTTCAGCGACTACATGCGTCCGTCGGTGCGGCTGGCCGCGCTGATGAAGCTGCCGGTGACCTACGTCTGGACGCACGACTCGATCGGCCTCGGCGAGGACGGCCCGACCCACCAGCCGGTCGAGCACCTGACCGCGCTGCGTGCCATCCCGGGCCTGGACGTGGTCCGTCCGGCGGACGCCAACGAAACCGCCTGGGCCTGGCGGCAGGCGCTGGAGCACACCGACCGGCCGACCGCGTTGGCGCTGAGCCGTCAACCGCTGCCGACCATCGACCGCGACGTCCTGGGCAGCGCCGAGGGCGTGGCGAAGGGCGGCTACGTGCTGGCCGAGGCGTCCAACGGCAAGCCTCAGGTGATCATCGTCGGCACCGGTTCCGAGGTGCAGCTCTGCCTGACCGCCCGGGAGCGGCTGGAGGCCGACGGCACCCCGACCCGGGTCGTCTCGATGCCCTGCCAGGAGTGGTTCTACGAGCAGGACGAGGCGTACCGGGAGTCGGTGCTCCCACGCGGGGTAAAGGCACGGGTGAGCGTGGAGGCGGGCATCGCGATGTCCTGGCGCGGCATCGTCGGTGACCTGGGCGAGAGCGTCAGCCTCGAGCACTACGGCGCGAGCGCCCCGCACACCGTGCTCTTCGAGCAGTTCGGGTTCACCCCCGACCGGATCGTGGCGGCGGCACACGCCTCGCTGGCCCGGGTGGGCGACATCACCGGTTTCACGACCGGCAACTGAGGGAGCGTGGACGGCATGACCGACAAGCTGAATGAGCTCACCGCCGCGGGCGTGGCGGTCTGGCTCGACGACCTTTCCCGGGTGCGGCTGAGCTCCGGCGGGCTGGACCAGCTCCGCCGCGAGAAGCACGTGGCCGGCGTCACCACCAACCCGACGATCTTCGCCAAGGCCCTCAGCGACGCCGACGAGTACAACTGGCAGCTGCGTGACCTCGCCACCCGTGACGTGGACGTGGAAGAGGCCGTACGGATGCTCACCACGTACGACGTACGGTGGGCCTGCGACGTGATGCGCCCGTCGTACGACGGCAGCGACGGTGTCGACGGCCGGGTCTCGATCGAGGTGGACCCGCGCAGCGCGCACGACGCGGACAAGACCGTCGCCGAGGCCAAGGCGCTGTGGTGGCTGGTCGACCGGCCCAACCTCTACATCAAGATCCCGGCCACCGAGGAGGGGCTGTCGGCGATCACCGACACCCTGGCCGAGGGGATCAGCGTCAACGTCACGCTGATCTTCGGTCTGGACCGCTACTCGGCGGTCATGGAGGCGTTCCTCGCCGGCCTGGAGCAGGCCAAGGCCAACGGGCACGACCTGTCGAAGATCGGCTCGGTGGCGTCGTTCTTCGTCTCCCGCGTCGACTCCGAGGTCGACAAGAGGCTGGAGAAGGTCGGCTCGGACCAGGCCAAGGCCCTGAAGGGCAAGGCCGCGGTCGCGAACGCCCAGCTCGCGTACGAGCGCTACACCGAGGTCTTCTCCTCCGACCGCTGGAAGGCGCTCGCCGCCGCCGGCGCGCACCCGCAGCGACCGCTGTGGGCGTCGACCTCGACGAAGAACCCGGACTACCGGGACGTCATCTACGTCGAGGAGCTGATCGCACCCGGCACGGTCAACACCATGCCGGAGTCGGTCATCCACGCGTACGCCGACCACGGCGAGACCCGCGGCGACACCGTGACCGGCGCCTACGACGCGGCCCGCAAGGTCTTCGCGGACCTGGAGTCGGTCGGGGTGGACATGGCCGACGTGATCGCCACCCTGGAGCGCGAGGGCGTGGAGAAGTTCGAGGTCAGCTGGCAGGAGCTGCTCGACGGGGTGACCAAGTCGCTGAAGGCGGCGGCGCAGGGCACCGGCGCGCCGAACAAGGCCGCCAAGGGCAACGCCAAGGCCGCCGACAAGGCCGGTGACGCATGAGCGAGCGAATCAGCAGGCTCAGTGCGACGACTCATGACGGCACGCAGCGGAGCGGAGTGACGGCATGAGTGACCTTCTCGCGGGGCCGGTGGAGGCAGCCGCCGGGCTCGCCGTGTACGGCGCGGACGCGGTCGACAAGGCCGCGCCCGCCTCGACCCGGGACGCGCTGGTCAAGGCCGGCGTCCCGGGCAAGCTGGCGGGCAAGGACGCGAGCCTGTGGGGTCCGGACGCCGAGGCCGAGGCGAAGATCCGACTGGGCTGGGTGGACACCCACCGGCGCAGCCGCGAGCTGCTGGCGCAGTTGGCCGAGCTGAAGGCCGAGCTGGCCGACCTGGATCACGTGGTGCTCGCCGGCATGGGCGGCTCGTCGCTCGCGCCCGAGGTGATCACCCAGACGCTGGGTAGGCCGTTGACCGTGCTGGACACCACCGACCCGGGCCAGGTCCGGGCGGCGCTCGGTGACCGGCTGGAGCGCACCGTCGTGGTGGTGGCGAGCAAGTCCGGGTCGACGGTGGAGACCGACAGCCACCGGCGCGCGTACTGGCAGGCGTTCCTGGACGCCGGGATGACCGAGGCGGAGGCCGGCCGGCACTTCGTCATCGTCACCGACCCGGGTTCACCGCTGGAGGCCACCGCGGCCGAGATGGGTGCGTTCACCGTGCTCGCCGACCCGAACGTCGGCGGTCGGTACTCGGCCCTGACCGCGTTCGGTCTGGTGCCGTCGGCGCTGGCCGGGGTCGAGGTCGCGGAGCTGCTCGACCAGGCCGACGCGCTGGCCACGTCGCTCGGCGCGGACCAGAACAACCCGGCGCTGGCGCTTGGCGCCGCCCTGGGCGCCGCGGCCACGCTGGCCCGGGACAAGGTCGCCCTGCTCTCCGACGGCACCGGCATCGACGGGCTCGGCGACTGGGCCGAGCAGCTGATCGCCGAGTCGACAGGTAAGGCCGGGGTGGGCATCCTCCCGGTGGTCGTGGAGTCCCCGCAGAGCCCCGGCGCCACCGGCGCGGACGTGCTGACCGTCAGCTACGGCGGTGCGCTGGCCCCCGGTGACGTGCCGGGCGGCGGCGCCACGCCGGACGTCGCCGTCAACGGTCCGCTCGGCGCACAGTTCCTGGCCTGGGAGTACGCCACGGCGGTGGCCGGCGTGGTGCTCGGTATCGACCCGTTCAACCAGCCGAACGTCACCGAGTCCAAGGAGAACACCAACAAGATCCTGGCCTCGGGCCTGCCGGCGGAGTCGCCGTCGTTCACCGAGGGCGCGATCGAGGTGTACGCCCCGCAGGGCGCCCCGGGCGACCTGGCCGGGGTGCTGCGCTGGCTGCTCGACGGGCTGGGCGACGACGGTTACCTCGCGGTGATGGCGTACCTCGACCGGTTCGCCGACGCCGACACGGCCCGGCTGCGGTCGCTGCTGGCCCAGGCGGGTGGCCGGCCGGTCACCTTCGGCTGGGGTCCGCGGTTCCTGCACTCGACCGGCCAGTACCACAAGGGCGGCCCGCAGGTGGGCAGCTACCTCCAGGTGACCGGCGCGGTCGCCGAGGACCTGGAGGTGCCGGGCAAGCCGTACACCTTCGGTGAGCTGCAGGCGGCGCAGGCCGCCGGGGACCGGGAAGCCCTCGCCGGTCGGGAGCGGCCGGTGCTGCGGTTGCACCTGACCGACCGGGCCGCCGGTGTCGCCCAGCTACTGAACGCGGCCGGTGATCTACGGGCGTGAGGATGGACGACGTGAGTGAAGCGGAAGCAAGGGGGCACCGTGAGCGCGAGGAGTGAGCCGGGGTTGCGAGCCCCGCAGTCGCGAACCGAGTTGGCTCCGTGAGCGCGAGGAGTGAGCCGGGGTTGCGAGCCCCGCAGTCGCGAACCGAAGGTAACTCGGTGAACCCGCTGCGCGACCCGCAGGACCGCCGGTTGCCCCGGATCCCGGAGCCCTGCGCTCTGGTGATCTTCGGGGTGACCGGCGACCTGGCCCGTAAGAAGCTGCTCCCCGCGGTCTACGACCTGGCCAACCGGGGGCTGTTGCCGCCGGGCTTCGTGGTGCTCGGCTTCGCGCGCCGCGACTGGGGCGACGGCGACTTCGAGACGTTGGCCTGTGAGGCGGCCCGCAAGCACGCCCGCACCCCCTGGCGGGACGAGGTGTGGGCGCGGCTGGCCGGCAACATCAAGTTCGTCGGTGGGTCGTTCGACGACGACGCGGCGTTCGACACGCTCTCCGCGACGCTCGACGACCTGCGGCAGACCCACGGCATCGCCGGCAACGCGGCGTTCTACTTCTCCATCCCGCCGGCCGCGTTCCCCGTCGTGCTCAAGCAACTGGCCCGCACCGGCATGGCCGACAACGACAAGTCCGGCGGTTGGCGCCGGGTCGTGGTGGAGAAGCCGTTCGGTAACGACCTGCCCTCGGCGAAGGCGCTCAACGACCTCGTCGACGACGTCTTCACCCGGCAGGACGTCTTCCGGATCGACCACTACCTGGGCAAGGAGACGGTCCAGAACATCCTCGCCCTGCGGTTCGCCAACAACCTGTTCGAGCCGCTGTGGAACTCCAAGTACGTCGACTCGGTGCAGATCACCATGGCGGAGGACGTCGGCATCGGCACCCGCGCGGGCTTCTACGACACCGTCGGCACCGCCCGCGACGTCCTGCAGAACCACCTCCTCCAACTCCTCGCCCTGGTGGCGATGGAGGAGCCGACAAGCTTCGACGCCGACGAGATCCGGGCCGAGAAGCTGAAGGTGCTCAAGGCCATCACCCTGCCCAAGGACGTCGCCCGGGACACCGTCCGCGGCCAGTACCTGCCCGGTTGGGTCGGCGGCGAACGCGCGGTCGGTTACCTGGACGAGCAGGACGTCCCCGCCGGCTCCACGACCGAGACGTACGTGGCGGTGCGGCTGGGCATCCAGAACCGCCGCTGGGCGGAGGTGCCGTTCTACATCCGGGCGGGCAAGCGGCTTCCCCGGCGGGTCACCGAGGTCGCCATCATGTTCAAGAAGGCGCCGCACCTGCCGTTCAACGACGCCGACATGGAGTCGCTGGGCAACAACCAACTGGTCATCCGGGTGCAGCCGGACGAGGGTGTGGTGCTCAAGTTCGGCTCGAAGGTGCCGGGCACGACCATGGAGGTCCGCGACATCGCGATGGACTTCCAGTACGGCGAGGCGTTCACCGAGTCCAGCCCCGAGGCGTACGAGCGTCTCGTGCTCGACGTACTGATCGGCGATCGCACCCTGTTCCCGGACGCGGCAGAGGTCGAGCAGAGCTGGCAGGTGATCGACCCCCTGGAGCACGCCTGGGAGGGCACCACCCCGGAGCCGTACCGGGCCGGCGAGTGGGGCCCCCGGGCCTCCGACGAGATGCTGGCCCGCGAGGGCCGCGCCTGGAGACGAGCATGATCGGGCTGTGGGACACCACCGGCAACGAGGTGGTCAAGGCGCTCGCCGCCGAGCGACGCAGCGCCGGCGGGGTGGCCAGCGGCATGGCGCTCACCCTCATCGTGGTCGTGGACGAGAAGCGGGTCCGGGAGGCCGAGGCCGCCGCGACGATCGCCGCCGCCGCGCACCCGTGCCGGCTGGTGGTGGTGGTGCGCTCGGAGATCGAGCGGGACCGCAACCGGCTGGACGCGGAGATCGTGGTCGGCGGACGGCTCGGCCCGTGCGAGGCGGTGGTCACCCGGATGTACGGTCGGTTGTCCCTGCACGCCGAGTCGGTCGTGATGCCGCTGCTCGTTCCCGACGTGCCGGTGGTCACCTGGTGGCACGGGGAGCCGCCGGCGGAGATCGCCACCGACTTCCTCGGGGTGGTGGCCGACCGGAGGATCACCGACTCCGCGCAGGCCGCCGACCCGGTGGAGGCGCTGCGGCAGCGTGCCCGGGACTACGCCCCGGGCGACACCGACCTGGCGTGGACCCGGATCACCCCGTGGCGCACCCTTGTCGCCGGAGCCTTCGACACCACGAGCGCCCAGGTCACCGAGGCGACGATCGTCGCGCCGGCGACCGATCCGACGGCGGCGTTGATGGCCGGTTGGCTGTCCAGCCGGCTCGGCATCACCCCACGCCGGGTGGACAGCAACGAGTTCCCGCGGATGCGGGAGGTGCAGCTCAGCTGCGCCAACGGCGACCAGCTGACGCTGACCCGCGAGGACAGCATGGCCGTGTTCCGGCGGACGGGTCAGGACGACCGGGCCCTGCCGTTGGTCCGCCGCCCGCTCGGCGACGAGCTGGCCGAGGAGCTGCGCCGGCTGGACGCCGACCAGGTGTACGCGGAGGCGCTTGGCGCGACTGTCGGGCTGCGCGGGCTGGAGCAGCGCCCCGCGCAGCGGGTCCACGTCTGGAAGGATCCGGCCACCGCGCAGCGCGCCGAGGCCGGCGTCACCGCGCATCTCGGCACGAGCGGCGAGGGCTGAGCCCAGCCGGGGCAGCACGTCGGGCAGGGCCGGTACGCACCGGCCCTGCCTTGTAACCTCCGGGGTTTCCGCCCCACCACCTCGGGCACATCGCCCCGGGCACGACAGCGACCGCCGCGCGGTCGGGAAACGAAGGCGCAACCATGAGTGAGGCGAGTGTCGCCGTCCACGCCGACGCCGACCTGCTGGCACAGGCCGTGGCGGCCCGGTTGCTGGTGAAGCTGCTCGACGCCCAGGCCGACCGGGGCGAAGCCTCGGTGGTGCTCACCGGCGGGCGGGTCGCCGGGGCCGTGTACCGGGCGGTGGCGACGCTGCCGGCCCGCGACGCGGTGGACTGGTCCCGGGTCGACGTGTGGTGGGGTGACGAACGGTTCCTGCCCGCAGGTGATCCGGACCGCAACGAAACGCAGGCACGCGCCGCCCTGCTGGACGCGGTGCCGCTGGACCCGGCCCGGGTGCACGCGATGCCGGCCTCGGACGGCCCGGCCGGCAACGACCCCGAGGCGGCGGCCGCCGCGTACGCGCAGGAGCTGGTTCGGGCCGCCCGACCCGGGCACGCCACCCTGCCGCACTTCGACGTGCTGATGCTCGGCGTCGGCGAGGACGGCCACGTGGCCTCGGTCTTCCCCGAGCACCCGGTCGGCTACGAGACTCGGCCGGTCAGCGCGGTGCGGGGCAGCCCGAAGCCGCCGCCGACCCGGACCACCCTCACCCTGCCGGCGATCAACACCGCCGAGGAGGTCTGGCTGGTGGCCGCCGGCGCCGACAAGGCCCGCGCGGTGGGTATGGCGTTGGCCGGCGCCGGGCCGGTGCAGCTGCCGGCGGCCGGCGTGCACGGCGTGCACCGCACCCGCTGGCTGCTGGACCGGGCAGCGGCAGCCGACGTGCCCGCCCGACTCCGCAGCCTGCGCTGAGCGCGAAGAGGAGGCCGCTACTCGCCGCGTCGACGGCGTAGTGCGGCGAGCGCCTCGGCGAGCAGCGCCTCCCCCTCCTCGGCGGTGCGCCGCTCCTTCACGTACGCCAGATGGCTCTTGTACGGTTCGGCGCGGACCCGACCCGGTGGGTTCTGGGCGTCCCGGCCGGCGGGCAGGCCGCAGCGGGGGCAGTCCCACAGGGAAGGCGGCTCGACGTCTGCGGCGATCCGGATGTCGACCCGGTGGTCGTTCCGGCACCAGTAGGTGACGTCCTGTCGGGGGGCGGGTTGGTGCCGCTCGTCCGGGCGCATCGGTGCGGACCCGACCCGGGCTCCCCGGATAACGTTGCCACTCGGCACGGCTGCTCGCTCCTGTCGTCGGAGGGGACCCGCCGTCTTCGGGGGTGGAGCGGCGGGCGACGCGGTGCAGCGGAGAAAAGCCTGCGCGCGGCCCGTCGAGTGACGGACCGCGCGCAGATTGTACGACTTACTGAGCCTGCTCAGGCGCCGCTGTTCATTTGGAGGCGCAGCCAGAGCCCGAGCCCGATGATTGCGGCGAACCAGACGACGCTCACCAGAACGGTGTAACGGTCCAGGTTCTTCTCGGCGACCGAGGAGCCGGCGAGGCTGGAGCTGACGCCACCGCCGAACATGCTCGACAGACCGCCACCCTTGCCGCGGTGCAGCAGGATCAGCAGGGTGAGCAGAATGCTCGTGATGACCAGCAACACGATCAACGTGTATGCGAACCAGATCGGCATGGCTGGGGTCAGTTCCTCTCGTAGCGATCCTCGCCCGGTCTGATCGGGCACGGCGGCACCGACCGGCGGACGGGCGGTGTCCAGGATACCGAGCGATCAGCGGGCGAGGTGCTCCGGGAACCGGCAGATTTGAGCGAACTCCTCCGCGTCCAGGCTGGCGCCCCCCACGAGGCCCCCGTCCACGTCCGGTTGGGCCATGATCGAGGCGACGTTTGACGCCTTGACCGAGCCGCCGTAGAGGACCCGGACCTGGTCGGCGGTCTCCTGGTCGAAGCGTTCCGCCAGCCGCTGACGCACCGCCCCGCAGACCTCCTGGGCGTCCTCCGGGGTGGCGGTCTTGCCCGTACCGATCGCCCAGACCGGCTCGTACGCGATCACGACCTGCCGCACCTGCTCGGGGGTGAGCCCGGCGAGGCCACCGTCGAGCTGGTCGGAGCAGTGCGCCACGTGGGTGCCCTGCTCGCGGATGTCCAGCCCCTCCCCCACGCAGAGGATCGGCGTCAGGCCGTGCTGCAACGCCGCCTTGACCTTGGCGTTGACGAGCGCGTCGTCCTCGTTGTGGTAGGCCCGCCGCTCGGAGTGCCCGACCACCACGTACGTGCAGCCGAGCTTGGCCAGCAGCGGCCCGGAGATGTCCCCGGTGTACGCGCCGGACGCGTGCGGGGAGAGGTCCTGCCCGCCGTAGCCGATCAGCAGCTTGTCCCCGTCCACCGCGGTCTGCACGGTGCGCAGGTCGGTGAAGGGCGGCAGCACGACCGTCTCGACGTCGGTGAGCTGCTTCTCGGTGAGGCTCGCCGCCAGCTTCTGCACCAGCAGGTTGGCCTCAAGGTGGTTGAGGTTCATCTTCCAGTTGCCGGCCATCAACGGCCGGCGGGTGGTGCTCGACATTCAGTTCTCCAGGGCCGCGATGCCGGGGAGGGTCTTGCCCTCGAGGTATTCCAGGGAGGCGCCACCACCTGTGGAGATGTGCCCGAAGGACGACTCGTCCAGCCCCAGGGCACGGACGGCCGCCGCGGAGTCACCGCCACCGACGACGCTGAACGCGTCGGCCTTGGTGATCGCCTCGGCGATCCCCCGGGTGCCCGCCGCGAAGGCCGGCATCTCGAACACGCCCATCGGGCCGTTCCAGAAGATCGTCTTCGCCTGGGACAGCGCGGCGCTGAAGCCGGCCACCGTCTCGGGGCCGACATCCAGGCCGAGCCGGTGGCTCGGGATGCCGTCGACACGCACCGTGTCGTGCGCCGCGTCCGGGGCGAACGCGTCCGCGACCACCACGTCGACCGGGAGCAGGATCTTGCCGTTGGCCCGCTCCAGCAGGTTGCGGCAGGTCTCGACCATGTCCTTCTCCAGCAGCGACGTGCCCACCTCCAGGCCCTGGGCCTTGAGGAAGGTGAAGCACATCCCGCCACCGATGAGCAGCCGGTCGACGGTGGGCAGCAGCGCCTCGATCACGGCGAGCTTGTCGGACACCTTCGACCCACCGAGCACCACCACGTACGGGCGCTCGGGGTCACCGGTGAGCTTCGAGAGGACCTCGACCTCCCGCAGCACCAGCCGGCCCGCGACGTGCGGCAACCGGGCCGGCACGTCGAAGACGCTCGCGTGCTTGCGGTGCACGGCGCCGAAGGCGTCGTCCACGTACGCGTCGCCGAACGCGGCGAGTTGGTCGGCGAAGGCGCCCCGCTCGGCCTCGTCCTTGCTGGTCTCACCGGCGTTGAAACGCAGGTTCTCCAGCAGGGCGACCTGACCGTCGGCCAGGTCGGCGACGGTGGAGCGGGCCGACTCACCGACGGTGTCGGTGGCGAAGTGCACCGGCGCGCCGAGCAGCTCACCGAGCCGCCCGGCGACCGGGCCCAGGCTGAACTGCGGGTCCGGGGCACCCTTCGGGCGGCCCAGGTGCGAGCAGACGACCACCTTCGCGCCGGCCTCGACAAGCGCGCCGAGGGTCGGCAGCACCGCGCGGATGCGGCCGTCATCGGCGATCCTCACTCCGTCCGGAGTGCCGCCTTGCGGCGCGGAGGCGGAGTTATGATCGTTAATGGCACCGGTCTGCTTGTCGAGCGGGACGTTCAGGTCGGCGCGCACCAGCACGCGCCGACCCGACACCCCCTCGGCGAGCAGGTCGTCGAGGGTCCGGATGCTCACAGAGCTAGCCCTCCGTTCGTGACTGCGGGGCTCGCAAGCTCACTCCTCGCACTCACAGCGAGCTACCGACCAGCTTGACGAGGTCGACCAGGCGGTTGGAGTAGCCCCACTCGTTGTCGTACCAGCCGACGACCTTGACCTGGTTGCCGACGACCTTGGTCAGCGGCGCGTCGAAGATGCACGACGCCGGGTCGGTCACGATGTCGGTGGAGACGATCGGGTCCTCGTTGTAGACCAGGATGCCCTTGAGCGGGCCGTCCGCGGCGGCCTTCAGCGCGGCGTTGACCTCGTCGACGGTGGTCTCGCGACCCACGTTGACGGTGAGGTCGGTGACCGAGCCGGTCGGGATCGGCACCCGCAGGGCGTACCCGTCGAGCTTGCCCTTGAGGTCCGGAAGGACCAGGCCGATCGCCTTGGCGGCGCCGGTCGAGGTCGGCACGATGTTCAGCGCGGCGGCCCGGGCGCGACGCAGGTCCGAGTGCGGCGCGTCCTGGAGGTTCTGGTCCTGGGTGTACGCGTGGATCGTCGTCATCAGGCCGTGCTGGATGCCGAACGTGTCGTGCAGGACCTTCGCCATCGGCGCGAGGCAGTTCGTGGTGCACGAAGCGTTGGAGATGATGGTGTGCTTCGCCGGGTCGTAGGTGTCGTGGTTGACACCCATGACGACGGTGACGTCCTCGTTCTTCGCCGGGGCGGAGATGATGACCTTCTTGGCCCCGCCGTCGACGTGCGCCTTGGCCTTGGTGGCGTCGGTGAAGAAGCCGGTCGACTCGATGACGACGTCGGCGCCGACCTCGCCCCACGGCAGCTTCGACGGGTCCTTCTCGGCGTACGCCTTGATGGTCTTGCCACCGACGGTGATCTCGTCGGCGGTGGCCTTGACCTCGTAGGGCAGGCGGCCGAGGATGCTGTCGTACTTGAGCAGGTGGGCGAGCGTGCCGTTGTCGGTCAGGTCGTTCACCGCCACGACCTCGATGTCGGCGTCGGACGCCAGCACTGCCCGGAAGAAGTTACGGCCGATTCGGCCAAAGCCGTTGATGCCAACCCGGATGGTCACAGGTCCCATCTCCTCGCGTTCTGGTCCGCCGGCTTCGCACAACGGGCCGGCGGGAATGGTGTGCGCCGACCGTTTGGAGCCGGCCGTCGACGGTTCATCTCGGCCACCCCGCCGCGCGGTCTGAGGACCTGACCGCCCGAGGCGGTGGGCACGACGAGAAAGGCCGGTGTCGGCCCCCTTGCCGTACTCAGCGACCTTATCCGAGCGTGCGAGACCACGCTGCGCCGGGTCGTGCTCCCGGGCGCACCGTGCGGCCCCACCGTCCTATCAGACCACGAGCATGTCGGGCGTGACTGCCGCTTCCGTATCCGGGATGCCAAGGTCCCGGGCCCGCTTGTCGGCGAGCGCCAGGAGACGGCGGATCCGCCCGGCGATGGCGTCCTTGGTCAGCGGCGGGTCGGCAAGCGCGCCCAACTCCTCCAGCGACGCCTGCCGGTGCTCCAGGCGCAGCCGCCCGGCGTCGGTCAGGTGGTTGGGCGCCTCGTCGGCGAGGATCTCCAACGCGCGGGTGACCCGGGCGGCGGCGGCGACCGCGGCCCGCGCCGAGCGGCGCAGGTTGGCGTCGTCGAAGTTGGCGAGCCGGTTGGCGGTGGCCCGCACCTCGCGGCGTACCCGACGCTCCTCCCAGGCCAGCACGCTCGAGTGCGCGCCGATCCGGGTGAGCAGCGCGGCGATCGCGTCACCGTCCTTGACGACCACCCGGTCCACCCCGCGGACCTCACGGTTCTTCGCGGTGATGCCGATGCGGCGGGCCGCGCCGACGAGCGCCAGCGCCGACTCCGGCCCCGGGCAGGTGATCTCCAGGGCGCTGGAGCGGCCGGGCTCGGTGAGCGAGCCGTGGGCCATGAACGCGCCCCGCCACGCGGAGACCGCGCAGCAGACGTTCGCCGCCACCACGTGCGGGGGCAGCCCGCGCACCGGGCGACCCCGCACGTCGAGCAGGCCGGTCTGCCGCGCGAGGGCCTCGCCGTCCTTGACCACCCGCACGATGAAGTGGCTGCCCTTGCGCAGCCCACCGGAGGCCAGCACGTGGATCTCACTGGGGTAGCCGTAGACCTCGGCGATCTCCCGGCGCAGCCGCCGGGCCACCGCCCCGGTGTCTAGTTCAGCCTCCACCACCACACGGCCGGAGACGATGTGCAGCCCGCCGGCGAAGCGCAGCAGTGCGGCCATCTCCGCCCGCCGACAGCAGGGCTTGGGCACGTCGACCCGACTCAGCTCGTCCTTGACCGCGGCCGTCATCGCCATTGTGCGTCCCCTCACGGACCTGTTCCGGCGTGTCGCCGGAGATTACGTACGTGTCTAACGATCGGCGCCCAGGACAGGCACCAGCGCGGCGCCCAGGGCAGCCGGATCATGGCGGGGAGTCCCGTCGACGACGGCGACGGGGGCGAGGACCAGGCGGGCACCAAGCGATTCTGCCGCACGTTCGACAGGTTCGGGGTCACCCACCGCCTTGGCGTCGGCCAGCACAAGATCCACCTTGAGCTCGGGCAGGTACCAGTGCAGCGCCGCGAGGTGGTCGGCGACGGAGAGCCCGAGGGTCTCCTTCTCCGCGGCGAGGTTCAACGTGACCAGCCGCCGGGCCGAGGTGGACACGATCGCGTCGGCCAACTGCGGCACCAGCAGGTGCGGAAGCACACTCGTGTACCAACTGCCCGGCCCGAAGATCAACCAGTCGGCCGCCCGGATCGCCTCGACGGCCTCGGCGCAGGCCGGCGGGGCGCTCGGGGTGAGGCGCAGCGACTCGACCCGCCCGGTGGTGACCGCCACCTGGTGCTGGCCGCTGACCGTGCGCACCTCGTCCGGGGCGGCCGGGTCGACGCCGCGGACCCGGGCCTCGATGCCTACCGGTTGGCGCGACATCGGCAACACCCGGCCCACCGCGCCGAGCATCGCGCCGGCGTGCTCCAGCGCGGCCACCGGGTCGCCGAGCAGCTCCATGAGGCCGCAGAGCACCAGGTTGCCCACCGCGTGCCCGGCCAGACCGTCGGTGCCGGCCGACGCCCCGTCGGTGCCGCGCCGGGGCGCCGGCTCGTCGCCCCGTCGGCCGCCGCCGTCCCGGTCCGGATGGTCGCCCGCCGCCGGGCCCGGGTCGGTCGCTCCCGATCGGGGTACGCCCTCCGGCGCGGCGGCGAAGCGGTGCTGGAACAGCCCCGCGCTGCGACGGGTGGCCGGATGGTCCCCGGCCAACGCCACGAGCGCCTGGCGCAGATCCCCCGGGGGCAGGCCACCCCGCTCGGCCCGCAGCCGGCCACTGGAGCCGCCGTCGTCACCCACCGTGACCACAGCGGTGATGTCGAGGTCGAGTTCCGGAGCGCAGTGGCGCAGCGCACGCAGCGAGGCGGACAGCCCGTGCCCGCCGCCGAACGCCACCACCCGCCGGGCCGTCATTCCCGCCCCAGGTCGCGGTGCTGGGCGTTCGCCGCCAGCCCGGAGTGACGCAGCCGGCTGGCCAGCTCCTCCGCGATGGCCACACTGCGGTGCTTGCCGCCGGTGCAGCCCACGGCGACCGTGAGGTAGCGCTTACCCTCCCGCTCGAAGCCGGTCGTGGTGGCGTTGACCAGATCGGCGTACGAGGCGACGAAGACGTCCGCGCCCTCCTGGCCCAGCACGTACGCGCTGACCGCCTCCTCCCGCCCGGTGTGCTCCCGCAGCTCCGGCACCCAGTACGGGTTGGGCAGGAAACGGGCGTCCAACACGAAGTCGGCGTCCGGCGGCAGGCCGTACTTGAAGCCGAACGACAGCACGGTGACCCGCAGCCGGCGGGCGTCCTCGCCACCGAACAGCTCCTCGATGCGCCGCCGGAGCTGGTTGACGTTCAGGTGGCTGGTGTCGATGATCACGTCGGCCTGGTCGCGCGCCTCCTCCAGCAGACCGCGCTCCACGGCGATGCCGTCAGCCAGCCGCCCGTCGCCCTGCAACGGGTGCGACCGCCGGACGCTCTCGAACCGCCGGATCAACACCTCGTCGTCGGCGTCGACGAAGACCACCCGGGGCGAGAACCCGCGCTCCTTCAGCTCCCGGATCGCCCCGGCCAGATCGGTGGAGAAGGCCCGCGACCGCACGTCGAGCACCATTGCGGTACGCCGGGCCGCGCCGCCCGCCTTGAACGCCAGCTCGGCCATGTCCAGCATCAGGGCCTGCGGCAGGTTGTCCACGACGTAGTAGCCGACGTTCTCCAACGCCCGGGCGACAGTGCTGCGGCCACCTCCGGAGAGGCCGGTGACCACCACGAGAGTCGTCTCCGACTCGGTCGCCAGCTGCTCGTCATCGGCGTCCGGGCCGTCCATCCGGTCACCGACTGCGCGCGCCTCGCTCACCCGTACCCCCAAGCCGTGGCGCCGCGGCCGCCATCGGCCGCGATTGGTCAATCAGCGACTCTATCCCGCCGCCGGGTCGCGGCCGGGCACCCGTGGCCGGGAGGCGCCCGCGGACCGTTTCGACGGTCGCCCTCCCGACAGCACGCGGGCTTGATGACGATCAGCGAACCTCAATACGCTCAGCGTGATCGTCGCAGGTCAGAACGAGTCTGGAGGGCGCGATGCACGACCTGGCGGACAAGAACAAGTACGTCGGCTTCCTGTTCATGCGGATCAACCCCGAGTACTTCGCCCTCGGTCGCGAGGGCATCCACGAGATCTCCGCCGAGCACGCCCGTGACCTGGGCCGCTTCGCCAAGCAGCTCAGCCACGTGGTCTGCACCGGGGTGAACGGCAAATACGACCAGGTCACCATGGTCGAGGCCGACACCCTCGAGGAGATCAACGCGGCGGCCACCGCCTTCCGCATGGGCAACAAGGCCCGCTACATCGAGATCGTCGACATCGTCGTCGGGATGAAGGCCCCGCCGCGCGGCCTGGCCAACCGGTCCAGCCAGCCCGGCTGACCCCGTCGCCCGTCCGGCCCACCCCGCTCGGGTGCGCCGGGCGGGCGGTGTCGGGGTCGGCTCGTAGACTCCCCGGATGGCTTCCCCCACCGACCTGCGGACCGAGGGCGCGTTGCCGGTGCTGCGCCGGGTGTTCGGTTACGACGCCTTCCGCGGTTTCCAGCAGGACGTGATCGACCACATCGTCGCCGGCGGCGACGCGCTGGTGCTGATGCCCACCGGTGGCGGCAAGTCCCTGTGCTACCAGATCCCGGCCCTGGTCCGCGACGGCGTCGCGGTCGTCGTGTCCCCGCTGATCGCGCTCATGCAGGATCAGGTCGACGCCCTCACCGCAGTCGGCGTCCGCGCCGGGTTCCTCAACTCGACCCAGACCCTTGACGAGCGCCGCCGGGTCGAGGCCGCCTTCGTCGCCGGTGAACTGGACCTGCTCTACCTGGCACCGGAGGCGCTCGGCGTCCGGTCCACCCTCGCCCTGCTGGACCGGGGCCGCATCTCCCTCTTCGCGATCGACGAGGCGCACTGCGTGTCCCAGTGGGGGCACGACTTCCGCCCCGACTACCTCGCGCTGTCGATGCTGCACGAACGCTGGCCGCAGGTGCCCCGCATCGCACTGACCGCCACCGCGACGAGCGCCACCCGCACCGAGATCGCGACCCGACTGAAGCTCGACGACGCCCGGCACTTCGTGGCCAGCTTCGACCGGCCCAACATCCAATACCGGATCGTGCCCAAACGGGAGCCCCGCAAGCAGCTGCTGACCCTGCTGCGCGACGAGCACCCCGGCGACGCCGGCATCGTCTACTGCCTGTCCCGGGCCTCGGTGGACAAGACGGCCGAGTTCCTCACCGCCAACGGGGTCGCCGCCCTGCCCTACCACGCCGGGCTGGACGCCAGCACCCGCGCCGCCAACCAGCAGCGCTTCCTGCGCGAAGACGGCCTGGTCATGGTAGCCACGATCGCCTTCGGCATGGGCATCGACAAGCCCGACGTCCGCTTCGTCGCCCACCTCGACCTACCCAAGTCCGTCGAGGGCTACTACCAGGAGACCGGCCGCGCCGGCCGCGACGGCCTGCCGTCCACCGCTTGGCTGGCGTACGGGCTGCAGGACGTGGTCCAGCAACGCAAGATGATCGAGACGTCCGACGGCGACCTCGCCCACCGCCGCAACCTGGCCGCCCACCTGGACGCGATGCTCGCCCTCTGCGAGACCGTCCGCTGCCGGCGGGTCCAGCTGCTCGAATACTTCGGCGAGACGACGACAGCCGCCTGCGGCAACTGCGACACCTGCCTCACCCCGCCCGAGTCCTGGGACGGCACCGTCGCCGCGCAGAAGCTGCTGTCCACCGTCTTCCGCCTCGACCGCGAACGCAACCAACGCTTCGGCGCCGGGCACTGCATCGACATCCTGCTCGGCAAACAGACCGACAAGATCAGCCAGTACGCTCACGACTCGCTCACCGTCTTCGGCATCGGCGCCGAGCACAGCGAGGCCGAGTGGCGAGGGGTGGTCCGGCAACTGCTCGCCGAAGGTCTCCTCGCCGTCGAGGGCGACTACGGCACCCTGGCCCTGACCGAGGCGAGCGCCGACGTCCTCGGTCGCCGCCGCACCGTCACCATGCGCCGCGAGCCGGAGAAGCCGGCGTCGAGCCGCTCGTCGAAGCCACGCGGCTCGTCCACCGTGGTGGCCGAGCTGACCCCGGCCGCCGCGTCCGTCTTCGAGCGGCTGCGCGCGTGGCGGGCGACCACCGCCAAGGAGCAGGGCGTCCCGGCGTACGTGATCTTTCACGACGCCACGCTGCGACAGATCGCCAGCGACGCACCCGGCACGCTTGCCGAGCTGTCCCGGGTCAGCGGGGTCGGCGAGAACAAACTCGCCAAGTACGGCGAGCAGATCCTCACCGTCCTAGCCACCGACTGACGTCCTCAAGGCACCGCCGCGTCGTGCGGCCGCCACGCCAGGTGGCCGCCACGATCTGCGCAACAACAGGGTTGTTGCTGTCTCCCGCGAGTGGGAGGCAGCACCATCCGGGAAGTTGCTCGGATTTCGGGTGTGGGCATGGCGAAGGGCCGGGCCCCCGTGGTGGGGTCCGGCCCTTCGGTGTGTGCGTGTTGGCCTGGTGGTGCTGGTGTGCTGGCGTGCTGGAGTGCTGGCCTGGTGGTGCTGAGGTGCTGGCCTGGTGGTGCTGGTGTGGCGCTGGGTGTCAGCTGGTGGCGTAGCCGCGGGTGGCGATCCAGTCGGCGAGGTGCTCGACGGTGATCTGGTAGGCGGCCTGGTTGGGGTCGGCGGAGTCGGCGATCGTGACGGTGCTGCCGTTGTCGCGGTAGCCGACGACGCTGATGTAGTGCCCGCCCTCGTAGGAGTGACTCACACCGGTGGTGTCGGTGCTGGTCCCGGCGATGTTCGCGACCACGGCCCTACC